>CAJXQE010000087.1 GCA_913058215.1 uncultured Verrucomicrobiales bacterium | reverse complement strand
CGAGATCAGCCTCGGTCTCGTGGGCTCGGAGATGTGTATAAGAGACAGGATTAAAACACTGCCTGGAATCGGGGACTCCACAGCGCAGCGAATCATCAAAGGACGGCCGTATAAAACCTCGGCTCACGTTGTTCTGGTCGACGGTGTCGGAGAGAAGACATTCGAAAAAATGGTCAAGGCGATGCGGTAAAGGCACAGAAAGCCTGCCCATTTAAAGTCGCTGCGCCCTGGCGTCGAATTTCGCTTTCGCTTTCCTTAAGAGATTAAAGACAGCGACCTCTTTAAGTCCATGCCAGGCGATTGACACCCCGACTGGAAAGCCGCACTCTGAGCTCATGTGCTGTCGCTGCCTTTTGCTTCTACTCGTCTTCATATTCCCATTAACTGTCGATGCCGAAGATTGGCCCCATTGGCGCGGCGAAAATCGCAATGGAGTCATCTCTGGCGAGAGCGGCTCATCGCATTTCACAGCCGGGGCAGCATGGCCTGAGGGCCCGGCGCTCTGGTCGGTGAATGCTGGCACCGGTGCATCGAGCCCACTGGTGGTTGGAGATATCGTGTATACCTACGGGTGGGAAAAGAACGCCCTGTATCTCCGGGCCTGGAATGCGAAGACCGGCAAAAAGTTGTGGCAACAATCCCACCCGGGGCCGCGTTACGGACGCCATGCGGTGGGCGATCAGGGAATGTTCACCGGGGCGACGGCGACACCGGAATACGATGCCGAAAGCGGTCTGCTTTTTACGCTTTCACCCGACGGCGACCTGCGGGCCTGGGATTCCACCAGCCGGGGAAAGCCTCTTTGGGAATTGAATTTCTACGATAAATTTGGAATCGAGCGACGCCCCCAAATCACCAAAAGAAAGAATACTCGCCGGGACTATGGCTACACTTGCGCGCCTATCGTCCATGAAAACTGGGTCATAGCGGAGGTCGGGGATCCAAAGACGGGCAACCTCCACGCCTTTAACAAGCATTCCGGTGAACCCGCCTGGACATCGCAAAACCAGGATTTCGCCGGACATACCGGCGGGCTCGCCCCTATGATCGTCGATGGCGTTCCCTGTTTAGCAGTGGCAACTTCTTATCATGCTCTGGTAGTGCGGCTCGACAAAACAAATGGGGGTAAAACCGTCGCTGAATTCCCCTGGGAGACCGATTTTTCCAATACCATCGCGGGAATCGCGGTTTGGAAAAACGAGCTTCTCATCTCTTCTCGCTACAATCACATGGCGATGGCAAAACTCTCGGTCTCGCTGAAAAACGGAGCCCGCGAAGTTTGGAAAAACCGCTACCCTACCGGAGTTTGCACCCCCGTGATTTTCGAGGATAAGGTCTATTTCGCTAACAAGGGAATCCACTGCATCGATTTCAAAACCGGTGAACTGATTTGGGAAGGAGGCAAAGTGGGCGATGCCGGCTCATGCCTCGTCACTTCTGATGCCCGGCTCATCGTCTGGGCAAACGGTGGTGACCTCAACCTCGTGGAAACGGCCCGTCGCTCCCCGGACAAATACATCGAACTCGCCGCGAAACGCGGGATTTTCAAAGAGTTCGCCTGGCCGCATGTGGCCCTGGCGAATGGCCGGCTCTATCTAAAAACGACAAACGGCGACCTCGCCTGTTTTTCGCTTCCAAAGCCGTAGCCTCCGAAAACAAAAGCAAATTACCGAATCCTCACCAAGATCATGAGTTAGGAACGATCCCCCCCCAAAAAAAAGCCGGGGGAACATCCCGCCGGTGATGCTTTAGAAAAAAAGCGATTTGCCCACCAAAACCGGATCTAGACATCAATAATGTCGTCGCTCTCTTCTTTATGCTTCTTCGCTTTTCCGAAAAGAGATCCGATATCGAGCCCGAAATAGGCCAGAGCGCTGATTAAAAGAGTCGCAGCAGCGGCTTCGTCCAGGTTTCCGATCACCGGAATATTGTCGGGAATCAATTCGATGAATCCCGCAGTCGGGTTAAAAAGATAAATCGCTGAGAAAACTCCGAGACCGCCGATAATGATCGAACCGACAATGCTCTTCTTTTTCTCAGGCGGATTATTTGCGTCTGTTGTTGCTTGGTTTTCCATGGTTTGCAGTATGTGGGTTCCTCTCAAAAAGAGCGATTACAATCCTCTCACAGTTTTATAACGCTCAAGCCCTCGTCAGACTTTGTGAAATTTTTCACAAACTCATCTTGACCCTCTAAAATCACGAACCGATAGTCGGACCTTCTCGAGGTCCTCTAACACGAAACCTCACCACCCACAGATGTCGAATACGGTCAAAGAACTCGAAGTTCCCGATACCGCCGCACGCTCCGCGTCGCAGGCGGAGGGATATCAGCAGACCACGGAAGATCTCGTTGGTGAAAAGCTGGTTCTCAACATGGGGCCGTCTCACCCGGCGACTCACGGTGTTCTTCGGATTATTCTGGAACTTGATGGTGAAATAATCACGAAAGCGGACCCTGATATCGGCTTTCTGCACCGCGGCGACGAGAAAATCGCTGAGAATATGCAGTACAATCAGTTCATCCCTTATACGGATCGACTCGATTACCTGGCTCCTCTCGCCAATAACGTCGCCTACGCTCTCGCCGTTGAGAAGCTGATGGGCTGGGAACTCCCCGCCCGCGGCCAGACGATCCGCACGATCTGCTGCGAAATGGCTCGAATTTCCGCTCACCTTCTCGGTATCGGCGCCTACGCCATGGATGTCGGGGCGATGACTGTCTTCCTCTACACATTCACTCAACGGGAAACGGTCTATGACTTGTGTGAATTGCTGACCGGTGCGCGATTTACGACCAGCTACACCCGCGTCGGCGGTCAGATCCGCGATCTACCGGAAGGTTTCACCGATAAGCTTTCCGCTTTCTGTGATGAGTTTCTTCCAGCGCTCGACGAAATCGACACGCTGCTTTCGCGGAACAAAATTTTCCTCGACCGGACCAAGGACGTCGGAGTCATTTCAAAAGAAGACGCCATCGCCTGGGGCATCAGCGGTCCGAACCTTCGTGGCTCCGGAGTGGATCACGATTTGCGGAAAGTGAATCCTTATCTCGACTACGAGAATTACGATTTCGACATTCCGATCGGCGAACACGGCGATTGTTACGATCGCTATGCCGTCCGGATGGAGGAAATGCGCCAGAGTGTCCGCATTTTGAAGCAGGCGATCAAAAACCTGCCGGACGGTCCAATCAATGTGGCCGACAGCAAACAACTCCTGCCCGACAAAGAGCGTGTGCTCATGAGCATGGAGGAATTGATCCACCACTTTATTCTCGTCACCGAAGGGCTCGATGCTCCGGAAGGCGAAATCTACTTCGGAGCGGAAAACCCGAAGGGCGAACTCGGTTTTTATATCAACTCGAAGGGCGGCGGTGTTCCTTACCGACTCAAAATCCGCGCACCCTCGTTCGTAAACCTCAGTATTTTGTCCACCCTTCTCCCCGGCAACATGATGAGCGACACCGTCGCGATTCTCGGCAGCCTCGATTTCGTGATGGGAGAGTGTGACCGGTAACTAATTTCGGCTATGTCTATCGCAATACCAGCAGACCTCGAAAAAGAGATCGACAAGCGCATCACTCACTATCCGGTGAGCAAGCGTTCGGCGGTGCTCCCTGTGCTTCATGCCCTGCAGCATCACTTCGGATTTATCGACGAAGACGCCGTGGAATGGACGGCCGCGAAACTGGAACTCGAGCCGATCAAGGTTCTCGAAGTGGTTACTTTTTATCCTGGCTTCCGTCAGTCGGCTCCGGGAAAATATCATATCCGTGTTTGCCGGACACTCAGTTGCGCGATGGCCGGAAGTTACGAGCTGATGGAATCGATCTGCGAAAAAGCGGATATCGATCGCTCCGGAGTGACTCACCATGATCCCATCGCCGTCAGTAAAGACGGGAAATTCAGCATCGAATTTGCGGAATGTCTCGCCAGTTGCGGAACAGGCCCCGTTTGTCTGGTGCAGGACGATTTTCACGAAGCAGTCAAGGATGTTGACGGACTGCTGGCTCAGTACAAATAAACGATGAGCAAAGTTATTTACACCTCCGGCAAAGAGCCGCACGCCCGCGAGAGTCGCGTCGTTTTCAAAAACGTCGACCGTGAAGGCTGGGATCCCTCCATCGCGAGATACATGAGCGAAGGTGGTTACGACCAGCTCAAGAAGGCCATGAAAATGGAGCCGCAGGCCATCACCGACGAGGTGAAGAAAGGCGGGCTGCGTGGACGCGGTGGAGCCGGTTTCCCTGCGGGAGTAAAGTGGGGCTTCATCCCTCCAAATAACGAGAAGCCGGTTTATCTCATCTGCAACGCGGATGAATCTGAGCCCGGCACTTTCAAGGATCGCTACATCATTCATCAGGATCCGCACCAACTCATCGAAGGCATGGCGATTTCCAGTTTTGCCGTCGGAGCGAAACTTGCCTACATCTACATCCGCGAAGAATTTCCCGAGGGCGCTGCGATTTTGGAAAAAGCGATCTCCGAAGCTCACGAAAAAGGATTTCTTGGAAAAGACGTTTTAGGGTCCGGTTTTGATCTGGAAATTTACGTCCACCGCGGAGCTGGTGCTTACATTTGCGGAGAAGAAACCGGCCTGATCGAATCTCTTGAGGGTAAACGCCCTTACCCACGAATTAAGCCTCCGTATTTCCCGGCGGCAATGGGACTCTACCTTTGTCCAACAATCGTCAACAATGTTGAAACGCTTTGCCACGTGAAGCACATCCTCGAAGTTGGTGGCGAAGAATGGGCCAAAACCGGAACCCCCAACAATACCGGCACACGAATTCTTTGCGTAAGCGGCGACGTGGTGAAGCCCGGATACTTTGAAGTCCAGGTCGGTCACGTCACCATGGGTGAATTGATCAACGATATGTGCGGCGGACTTAAGGACGGACGCAAGCTCAAGGCTGTCATTCCCGGTGGGTCTTCCGCCAAAGTGCTTCGTGCCGGTGAAAAATTCACGGTAGGTCGCGGCGATGATGCCAAAGAGATCGATATGTTGGACATTCCCATGGACTTCGACACGCTTGCCGCCTGTGGTTCCATGGCCGGATCGGGCGGAGTGATCGTCATCGACGACAGCCGCTCCATCAGTTGGGTCCTGAACAACATCAACGCTTTTTACGCCCACGAATCCTGCGGGCAATGCACTCCCTGCCGCGAAGGGTCGCTTTGGATGAAGAAAATCACCGATCGCGTTGTCGCCGGGAAAGCGTCACCTGCCGACATCGACACTCTCGATTCCGTAGCCCGCAATATCGACGGACGCACCATTTGCGCATTCGGCGAAGCCTGCGCCTGGCCGACAGAGAGTTTCATCGACAAATTCCGCGAGGAACTCGTTGGTGACACGGACGCTAGCAACAGCGAGAAAATTTTAAACCCTGAATCCCTGGCTGCCGCAGCCAACCTGAGCTAACACGATGAGCGAGGAGAAATCAGATCTCATTGACGTCCAGATTGACGGGGAATGGCATAAGTTCCCCAAAGGGACTCGTATGATCGAAGCCTGCAAAGAAGCAGGAGTCGAAGTGCCGCATTATTGTTATCACCCGAAACTCACCTCTCCCGGCAACTGCCGCATGTGTCTGGTGGAAATGGGAATGCCACCGCGCCCGCGCCCGGGCGACGATCCTGCTGAGCCGGATGAGGACGGCCATTTACCGATCGGCTGGATGCCACGTCCCGTTATCGCATGTGCCAATACTATCGCGCCGAACATGGGAATCCGCACGACGGGCCCTCTTACCGAAGAGTGTCGCCGTGGGGTCATGGAATTTCTTCTGGCCAATCACCCGCTCGATTGCCCGATTTGTGACCAGGCCGGCGAATGTTCGCTTCAGGAATTTTCCGTCGAACACGGCAAAGGCGAATCGCGTTTTCGCGAGCAGAAGGTCAAGAAGCCGAAGAACGTCGACATTGGTCCACGCATCCGACTCGATGACGAACGTTGCATCATGTGCAGCCGTTGTATTCGATTCACCGACGAAATCGCGGACGATCCTGTTCTCGGATTCACCGATCGCGGAAGCCACACGACGCTTGCTGTTCATCCGGGACACGAACTGGCGAACAATTACTCTCTCAACACAGTTGATATCTGCCCTGTTGGCGCATTGACTTCCAACGACTTCCGCTTCCAGATGCGAGTCTGGTTCATGAAAGAGGTCAATACCATTGATCCCAACTGTGGAACCGGCTGCAATATCGTCGTTCACAGTCGTCAGGACGAGATTTACCGGATCACTCCCCGGGAAAACAACGACGTTAACTCCGCGTGGATCCCGGATTCTCACCGTCTCAATTATCATTGGATCAACAGTGAACTCCGTCTCACCGACCCGCTGATCAAGGATGGCAAGTCTCATCGTCAGACGAGCTGGGAAGATGCCATCGAACTGAGTGCCTCAAAATTAAGCGGCCTCAAAGGGAGCGAAATCGCGATCGTCGCCTCGGCAAGAATGACCAACGAAGAACTCTTCATGGTTCGACGCTTGGCCACACATCTCGACGCCGGATATGTCGATATCGTTCCACGGATGGAAAAATCCGACGGCTATCTCATTTCTGCTGACCGCAATCCAAACACGACAGGGGCAAAACTGATCCTCGGATTGGAAGATCCAGGTTCGAAACTAGGTAAAATCAAAGACGCGATCATCAAAGACGAAGTCAAAGCTCTCCTCGTCCTTCAGGAAAACCTGATCGATGACGCAGATTTTGCCGCGGAAGACTTCAGCAGCCTTGAATTTCTGCTCACCTCCTATCCGATGGCCAACCCGACCGCAGAAGCTGCGGATGTTGTCCTTCCCGGTGCCTGCTGGGCGGAGAAATCCGGCACTATGCTCAATGTCACCGGTCGATTGCAGCGCCTCAACCAGGCTATCGATGGCCCGGGACAAACGATGCAATCCTGGGAGATCATTCGCGATCTCATTCAGAATACCGGCGGTGGAAACGGAATTTACAGCACTCAGGACCTTTTCAATCTTCTCACCTCAGAAATTCCGGATTTTGTCGGAGTAACGTGGGATCAAATCGGTGACCTCGGCATGCAGTTGGTCGACACCGGGGAAACGATCCCACTTTTGGAAAAAGAGCGTCAGCGCATCGCAAAAGGACTCATTGTCGGGTGACCGGAAAGAATAGTAGAAAACCAAGGAACTCAAGATAGTAGCGGCGACTTTAATCGATGCTACAAAACAGAAACCAACTTAAACAACTTTGAACAGCCTGACTGACATCACCCCATTTCTTGCCGCCGACATCCTGCATGTCAGTATTGCTGCAACGGTGAAGATTGTAGCGTTCGTCTTTATGACGATTCTGCCTATGGTTGCCCTCTCTGTATGGGCGGAGCGTCGTGTCAGTGCGGCGATCCAGGATCGGGTTGGTCCGAACCGGGTTGGACCGTTTGGGCTTCTTCAACCGGTTGCTGACGGGATCAAATTTCTACTTAAAGAAGATTTCACTCCGAATCACGTCCGCAAAGGCTACTACTGGCTGGCTCCCGCTCTGACGATGGTGCCGGCGCTGTTGACCTGCGCCGTGCTTCCTTTTGGCAGCAAACTGTTCGGGGAGAAAATGGTGATCGCCGATCTCAACGTCGGTCCGCTTTTTGTCTTCGCGATCGCTTCCTTGACAGTTTACGGAATCGTCCTTGCCGGTTGGTCTTCCAATTCCAAATACCCTTTCCTTGGTGGAGTCCGCGCAACCAGCCAGATGATCTCCTACGAGATTTGCCTCGGTCTGAGTATCATCCCTGTAATCATGATTTACGGGGAGCTGAATCTTGGCTCCATTGTTCAATATCAGGCAGAAAACGGTTGGGCCATTCTTCCGCTCTGGGGCGAAGGCCTGAGCGTGAAAGGATTTCTCCTCTGGATCCCGATCATCATTTCGTTCATCATTTTCACCACTTCAATGTTCGCGGAGACCAACCGGCTTCCTTTCGATCTTCCTGAATGTGAAACCGAACTCGTGGCCGGTTACCACACTGAATACAGTTCAATGAAATTCGCGCTGTTTTTCCTTGGGGAATACGCTGCGATGATCATTGGTTCCGGCCTTGCTGTGACTCTTTTCCTCGGCGGATGGAGCCTCCCTTTTGGTTGGCTCACTCCCGAAAGCGCTGCTGCCGATGTGCCATGGTGGCACGGCGTCATTCACATCCTCACCTTCTTCGCCAAGGTCATCGGATTTATTCTTTTCTTTATCGTTATCCGCTGGACTCTGCCGCGCTTTCGTTATGACCAGCTTATGAGACTTGGCTGGGTCTTCTTCTTTGAAATTGCATTGATCAACGTCATCCTCACCGCAGTGATTCTGTGGATCGCGTAAAACATTATTTCTTCCTATGGCCATCGTCGTAAAACGTCCAAAGCTTAAGTGGTGGGAGCACCTTTACCTCCCCGCCATTGTCGGCGGCATGCGCGTGACACTCGGCCACCTCATTAAGACTCTGAGCGGAAAGAAAAAGGTCACGATGCAGTATCCCGAGGAAAAATGGGATGAGAATCTCCCTGAGCACTACCGCGGAGCGCCGGCTCTCGTCACCGACGAACAGGATCGCGAGCGCTGTGTAGCCTGCCAGCTTTGTGAATTCATTTGTCCGCCAAGAGCAATTACGATCAAGCCTGAAGAGATTCCCTCCGACGACAAGTGGGCAAAAGTCGAAAAGCGCCCGAAAGCTTTCGATATCGACATGATCCGCTGCATTTATTGCGGCCTCTGCGAAGAAGTCTGCCCCGAGCAGGCAATTTTCCTGAGAAAAGATTATGCTATCACCGGAACCAGCCGCGAGGAAATGGTCCATGATAAGGAACGTTTGTATGAGATCGGCGGAAAACGCGTCGGCCTCGTCAATAAATGGAATGGTCTCAAGTGATTGATTAGCAAGATTTTCTCATGCCATTTTTCTTCTATTTCTTTTCTGCACTTGCCCTGATCGGGGGCATTGGAGTTGTCGTATACCGAAATCCAGTCACGGCTGCATTTTCGATGATTGTCTCCTTTCTGGGACTCGCGGCACTCTTCATATTGTTGAATGCCTACCTTGTTGGTATTCTCCAAATCCTGGTCTACGCCGGAGCGATCATGGTCCTGTTTCTGTTCATCATCATGCTTCTCGATGTACGTGAGGAAACCGGAAAGAGTTTTCCCTTTACCGCAATCGCCGGAGCTGGAACCATCGGCGTGGGATTTATCGCTTTGTTGATCGTCGTCCTGACCAAATCGGATATCGGAGCGATCTCAGCACCTGTCCTTGCCGTCGGCGACGCGGCAACTTCCGATGTTCATCAAATCGGAATTAAACTTTTCAGCGAATACTGGTTCCCGATTCAAATCGTGGGAATCCTCCTTCTCGTCGCCACCGTCGGAGTGGTAGTCCTGAGTAAAAAGGAACTGAAGTAATATGGAAACCGCCATCACACTCAATCATTACCTCTACGTCAGCGGAGTTCTCTTCGCGATTGGCCTGGCGGGCGTGCTGGTCCGGCGCAACCTCATCGTAATTTTCATGTGCCTTGAGCTGATGCTCAGCGCCGCGTCCCTCACTCTCGTAGCCTTTTCCCGCTATCATGCGGCTGAGGGCGGCCCCGACTATGACGGGCATGTTTTTCTCTTTTTTATCATCACCGTGGCGGCTGCCGAAGTCGCCGTGGGTCTTGCAATCATCGTGGCCTTGTTTCGCTCCCGCGAAACGACAGACGTCACTGAGATTGACTCGATGAAATTCTGACTGCTGCTTTTTTCGAATCGTTTCTATGGACGCAAATACTCTGGCCTGGACAATCCTGATGCTGCCACTTTTCGTGGCTGCCGGAATCCTGCTTGGACTGAAGCGCTGGTCCGGGCTCAGTTCGATCCTCGCGACTGGTTCGGCCTTACTTACTCTGGTCCTGAGCTTCATGCTCTCAGGAATCGCAAAGGGTGACGCAGAGGTCGTATCGTTTCCGTGGCTGCAGGTAAGCGAATCGTTCAGCCTCACGATTGGCATGACCATCGACCCGCTCAGCCAGGGCATGATGATTATCGTGACAGGGATCGGATTCCTCGTGCACCTTTTCTCACTCGGATACATGAAAGACGATGCCGGGAAATCGCGCTACTTCGCGGGTCTTTCCATCTTCATGTTCTCCATGACCGGAATCGTCCTCGCCGACAACTTCGCGATGATGTTCATCTTCTGGGAACTGGTCGGAGTCAGTTCCTACATTCTTATCGGTCACTGGTATCAGAAGGATTCCGCCGCCGACGCTGCGAAGAAAGCCTTCCTCACCAACCGAATCGGTGACTTTGGATTCATGATCGGAATTCTCCTGGTGTGGGTTCTGACCGGATCGATCTATTTTAAAGAAATCGCTGAAGCTGTTGGCGGTGTTACCAACGCCACCATGCTCAACATCGCAGTGATCTGTGTCTTCTGCGGAGCGATCGGTAAATCGGCTCAGGTTCCGCTTCATGTCTGGTTGCCCGACGCGATGGAAGGCCCTACTCCGGTTTCCGCATTGATCCACGCTGCGACCATGGTTGCCGCAGGTGTCTTCATGCTGGCCCGGGTTGCTTTTCTGATCGGCGCGGCGGAAATGGCCGCGACCGTTATCCTGTGGACTGGAGCAATCACCGCATTGGTCGCCGCACTGATGGCGCTGCAGCAGAACGACATCAAACGCGTCCTCGCCTACTCGACTCTTTCGCAGCTCGGATACATGGTCATGGCACAGGGAATCACTCCTTCCGGCGATTTAGCCGGGGGCAGCGAGGCCGGGATGTTTCACCTCTACACCCACGCTTTTTTCAAGGCACTCCTCTTCCTCGGAGCCGGCGCGGTCATTTACGCCTGCCATCACCAGCAGGACATGTGGAAGATGGGTGGGCTTCGCAAGAAAATGCCGATCACCTTCTGGACCTTTGCCATTGGAACAGCAGCATTGATCGCCGTTCCTTTCACCAGTGGGTTCTTCAGTAAGGAAGGAATTCTCCATGCCGCTCATCAGCATCATCACACAGGCCCCTGGATCATTGGACTGATCGTTGCCCTCCTGACCCCTTTCTACATGACCCGCCTGTTCATCGTGGCTTTCCTCGGAAAAGCCCGCACAGATGACGCGAGCCACGCCAAAGAAGTTCCGGCGCTCATGTTTGTGCCATTGCTGCTTCTCGCTTTCCTGGCGATCGCCTCGGCCTATGGTCCCATCGCACATTTGCTGAAAGCTCCGGCTGAGGCACACTTCGCAGCTCCTGATATTACCGCGATCCTCTCAGTCCTTGCCCTGATCATCGGCGTCGGACTCGCCGTATTCCTCTACCGCGGAAAAGAACGTGACCCGGTCAACATCCCTCTCTTTGCCAACAAATTTTACATCGACGAAATTTACGGAGGGATCGTTGCCACATTTCAGGATGGCGTAGCCAAAGTGCTCGATATTTTTGATCGCTACGTGCTCGACCCATTGCTCGTTCGCTTCCCCGCGATCGGAGCGATTACCAGCGGATCTTTTCTTCGTCTCTTCCAATCCGGAAATCTTCAGGCCTACGGATTCTTTTTTGGAATTGCCGTTGTCCTGCTGATTCTGCTTCTCATTTTTTAATCCTTTCAACCGCCCGATATTCCCGTGACTATTCTCGAAATCATCGTTCTTCTGCCGATCCTGGCTGCGGTTGTCATCGCGCTGGGTTCTCCGGCCCGAATTACAGCTTTGCTTGCTTCGGGGCTCGCTGCTGCTGCAACCTTCGTTACTGCACTCAGGTTTAACCTCAATGCAGAGGGAGGGTTCCAGGAGACCAGTTCTCATCCTCTTCTTTCTATCGAAGGCTTTCCTGATCTCAGCCTTTCCTTCGGAATTGACGGAATCAGTCTCGTCCTCATGATCCTGACGGTTCTAGTGTTGGTCGCCGCAATCTGGGCTGCACCGGCCGAAAACAGCATCAAAGGAAGTGCACGAATTTACTACGCCTCCTGTCTTCTTATCGGCGGTGGCGCGCTTGGAGCATTCTGTTCCACCGATCTATTCTTTCTCTACGCTTTCCACGAGCTCGCTCTGATCCCGACCTTTCTCATGATCGGTCTTTTCGGTACCGGCGAAAACAGAGTCCGCACCGCCTGGACAATCACAATTTATCTGGGAATCGGCAGCATCATTCTCCTGATTGGATTAATCATGGCGGTAGTCCATCTCGGCGGAAATACTTTCAACATCGCGGATCTGGTCGCAACAGCAAACAGCTCCGACAATGCGATCGCGCCGGAAATGCAAAACTGGATTTACCTCATCCTGATCGTTGGATTTGGGATTCTGGTTTCCCTCTTCCCTTTTCACAGCTGGGCGCCACCTGCCTATGCGCAGGCCCCGACGCCGGTTTCGATGCTTCACGCAGGTGTCCTGAAAAAATTCGGTCTCTACGGAATCATCCGGATTGCTCAACCTCTCGCCCCGCAAGGTGCCGAGACGATGCTGAATCTGGTGCTGGTTCTCCTTCTCGGAAATATTCTCTACATAGGCCTGGTAACTATCGCGCAGAAAAACCTCAACCGGATGCTCGGTTATTCCAGCGTGATGCACATGGGCTATGTCTTTCTCGGAGTCGTCAGCGGAACTGCCATCGGCATGAATGGAGCAGTGCTACTCATGTTCGCCCACGGTATTTCCATTGCTCTGCTCTTTGCTCTGACCGGTAGTTTGAAGAGCCGCTACGGAACCCTCGAAATTTCCGAACTCGGCGGAATTGCCAAATCCCTTCCCGGGCTTGGCTTGCTCTTTGGCTTTGCAGCCTTTGCTGCGGCAGGTCTTCCCGGCTTTGCCAACTTCGCGGCTGAGATTCTAATTTTCTTTGGAGCCTTCCAGAAATTCGATGGCAACATCGGCTGGCTGCAATGGACCACGATTCTCGCGCTTTGGGGCGTCGTCATCTCAGCGGTTTATATGCTTCGCGCCTACCGGAATGTTTTCAAAGGGCCTGAGAACCTCGCGCTTCCAACAGTTGCCAAGATGGGTTGGCAGGAGAAAGCGCCCATTTTACTTTTGCTGGTGTCCCTGATGGCAGTCGGATTTGTTCCGGAACTGCTCGTCAAATACCTTCGCCCCGCCGTTGATGCGATGAACCTTTTTGTCGGAAAATAACGAACGACTCGACCCTCTTGCCTCTTCGATTTGACCCTGTTTGCACCACTTTCCTGATCTGATTCCATGCCGGTTTACGCTTTAGAAATCATCGTTGTCGCGCTCGGCATCCTTATGCTGATGCTCGACGCATTTGCCAAGCTGGAAGACAAACGCTCCATCGCCTGGCTCGGAATGCTCGGTCTGATTGTTGTCTTCGGACTCCTCTTCCGCGTGGAGATGCCGGATGCAGAAGCCGCAAAGGCAAGCTTCTGGAATTTCTATTCGCCCACAGGCGGACTATCCTTGTATTTCAAAGGAATCGCCGTTCTTACGACCATCATCGTTTTGATCATGGCGGCCGATCACAGCCCTGTGATTGTCAGTAACACGGCCAATCCGGAACCCGGTGCCCACCCGCAAGCTGGCCTCGGCGAATTTTTCGCCCTGCCTCTCTTCGCCTGTGCCGGACTCATGTGGATGGCATCCGCCAATAATCTCGTCAGTATTTTTGTTTCGCTGGAACTGGTCACGATCACCTTCTACGTCCTTGTCGCCTACATGCGCCGCAATGTCGGATCTCTGGAAGCCGGAGTGAAGTATCTCATCCTCGGCGCTCTATCGACCGGATTCCTCGTCTACGGCTTCGCCTGGCTATTCGGAATCACCGGAAGCATGGACCTCGGGGAAATTAAAACCGCTTTGGCGGACAGCTCAGTCAATCCGACTGCAGCGCTTTTTGCCTTTGCTCTGATACTCGTGGCGATGGCATTCAAAGTGGGGGCAGCTCCCTTTCACATGTGGGTCCCCGATGTTTATCAGGGCGCTCCGACTCCGATCACGGCCTTTCTTTCGGTCGGTTCGAAAGCGGCAGGCTTCGTAGTATTCATCCGACTCTCCGGAATGTTTCTCAGCAGTGAATTCCTCGTCGGGAAGGTTTCAATGATCCTGGGCGTGATTGCCGTATTGACCTTGTTGATTGGTAACCTCGTCGCAATCCCACAGAAAAACTTCAAGCGACTGCTCGCCTATTCCAGCATCGCCCATGCCGGCTTTCTGATTATGGCGCTGGCGTGTTCTCCAAAAGTAAGCAAGGCTGGCGAGAGCCTCTCTCCAACCAATGTGATCGCCTTTTATCTCGGCGCTTATTTGCTGATGACGCTTCTTGCCTTCCTTGTCATGACCACAGTCCGCCGACGAGTTTCGGGGGAAGATTTCGATGCCTACAAAGGCCTGGCCAAACGCTCACCATTCCTGGCTTTCGCCCTGCTCATTTCCATGGCCTCTCTCGCCGGAATTCCGCTGACTGCAGGATTCTTCGGAAAGCTTTTCGTCTTCACACTTGCTGTGCAGGACAGCCAGTGGGTTCTACTGACCGTGGGCCTGATTGGAGCAGCCGCAGGTTTTTATTATTACCTTAAGATAGTGGCTTCCATGTATCTGGAGAAGGCAGAGGGATCGGAAACGGTCGCAAATTACGCGATCAGTATTCCAGCCAGGATCGCGATGATCATTCTCATCGTCGCGATCATTGCCGCCGGCGTCATGCCAAATCTGATCTTCGGATTACTTTAGGCAAAGTGAAGTTTTCAGGTCTTCCGAATTTCTATTTCGATCGACTGATCCTCGCCCGAAGTTCATCAGCGAGGAAACACTTCTATTCGGTCCTCTTTCCGCGTGTGCAGTGTATTCCGTGGTTCTAAACCTCAAGGCTTCTCCTCCAACAAAGCCTCCACCGTCTTCAAAACAATCGGCTCATCCGTCCCAAGCTTTTCCTTCTCCTCGAGTAGCTTCTTTGTCACGGTTTCGTAGTCGATTTCGATTCCGTGATGCCTCTCCAAAAGTATCCGAACATACCGGACTGCCCGGTCGATCAGCTTGAAGTTGGTGGCACTGACGTAGCTCATGAGATTGTCTTCGTAGCGCCCCAGCCGCCCCATGATGAGTGTGGAGTGAGTGTTGAGGAGCAACTTCAACAGCAAGTTCTTTTCCAGAATCCCCATCCCTTCCGGAACGGAAATGGTGTGTCGCTCCTCCCGGAATTTCCATTCGATCCCATCAACAACTTCCCTGATCTGAAAAGCATGCTGAACCCGAGTGCCGATCCGAGTCTTCCTTTTTTCAGCACCAGCATTTGAGAAATCGAATTTCGCCATGGCCGCCGCATTGGTGACATCACTCAGCTCCCCCCACTCCAGCGGTCGCGGGATTCTATTCAGCAACTGCAGCCAGGCTTCGCTTCCGTCTGATGCGCCGGCCAGGTGCAGATAACTCAGGGAAGGCTTCTCCTTTTCTCCCTCACGCTCGAATGGTGTCAGAGTAAATGTCGGAGATCGCTCGGTGGTATCGGTCAGAACCGTGAGCCCGAATTCGCCCGGCTCATACAATACAAAGTCGCCGTTCTGATAGGTCTCCGCTTCCGCTTTGATGAATGATTCGACAAAACTCCAGTCGACAGTTTCGACAGCCCACCCTCTCCACTTTTCAAAACTCTCCGCAAGCCCATCCGGATTTTGGGAATGCTTCATCGCGAATCCGATTCCTGCCATGAGGACAGTGCTCGCCTGCATCCGCGTGCTTCCGGAAAGGGCCATCGGGCCGACGGCAAGATTGATTTTATGAATCTCCGGAGACTCGATCACTCGACGGGAGCGTTCCACATTCTCAATGAGAATCTCGTCAGGATTGCAGTAAAGAAAGAAAGGTAGCCTCTTCGAAATCGATACAGCGACTTCCGTTGCCCCAATCACAAAAGGAGTTTCCCCTCCCTCGGTCGACGAGATCAAAAGATCACCATCCGAGAATCCCAAGTCGCGCAGTTGTCGCTCCCCGTAGTCGGGCCGGTCTTCAAATCGCTCGATGGATCGAATCAGAGCAGCGTCGCCCCCGGCCATGAATCCAATTACGTTCTCTTCTGTGGCACCTTTCAGCAATCCTTCCCGCGCGAAGATTTCGAGAGAAATAGAAAGCCTTCCCGTCGCACCGCATCCGCAGAGAAAAATTTTGTTCCCCGTTTCAATCGTATCAGCGATTGCACGGGCAAGGGGAACAAGAAGTCCGGCTCTTTCCGATGAAGTCCGAAGGGCATCGCGATCCACCTGCCGCAGCAATTCAATGGCGGCGGGCAAGTCCTCATTGGCAAGACGGGACAGATCGGAGGTAAGCGAATGGGGACGCTCGGTATCGAGCATCCCCAGTTGGAATTGATCCGCGACCGCTAAAAAATCGGGCATACAGGAAACCAAGCACGGAAGATCGGTAACTCACGGGAAATTTTCAGGATTGCTTCATCCCACTCTTCCGGCGAAAACCAATTAGAAGCATCAAGGCCATCAGCCCGAACATGGTGACGAAGATGGCAGGAAGAAGTCCGGGGGTTTGCAGGATCTCCATATATGCCCGCCCCCAGTTGAAAAAGGCCGTGCTCTCTACATAAGCTTTGGCGACATCATCATTGGCATGTTCAGCATAGGCCCCGCCGCCAACGGCAATGTCCCGGGCGGCTGCAAATCCTCCGGAAGCCGCTTTCAATCCGAAGGACGCTCCTCCAAAGGACCAGACACCTGCCGCGAGTCCACCAATTGCTCCAACACCGACGGCTAATCCAGCAAACGCGAGTATTGCGACCGAAAACCCACCCAGAGCAATTCCTCCAAAAGCGACACCTCCGATAGAGACGATGCCCAGTGATACGGAGCCGATCGCAATTCCGCCCATGGCCAGGTTTCCGAAGGCTAACAAGCCAACCGCACGATCACCGATGGCGATCCAACCTTTGGCCACCTGACGGCCATAGGATTCACCATCAGGCAAACCGCTGAAGTCACGATCAGGATCACTGAAAGCAACGGAGATGAGCGGGAGCCCAAGAAATGAGGCTCTGCTGTTCCAACGTCGGCCTTCCCACTTCCGCAGCCAGCGTCGGACAGGAGACAATTCCAATTCAGGCACTCCTGCCTCCATATTCGCAGCAGCTACGTCCCTACTCTTTTTCCCGAACCAAAAACTCCACCCTCCCAGTGCAGCAAAGAAGGATGCGAACCAGGCAAACCAAAGCACGAGGTATACGGGCTTGCTGATCGAATTTACATCCCACCAACCCAATCCCAGGGTGATCCACGGCAACATGAATACTGTGACAATGATCAAACTGCCGATGAGTCCCATCTTCAAAACTTTGCGTTGGTCTGCAAATCTGGCGGTCTGCTTGCCAACGAAATAGCCAATCATTGCGCCACCCGCACCGCCAAGAGCACCGGCCATCATTCCTGTGCCTGCTGCGCCCACGCCTGCGGCAGTTTTGCCTGCTGCACTGGCTGATCCCACGGTGGCTGCTGCTGCGGAAGTCACGAGAGCCCCAGGTAAAGCGCCCACGACTGCGGCCGTAAACACTGGCCCCGGTTTGGTGCGAACCAGAACGTCCTCCATAAGGTTGATGACTTTTTCGCGAAGCAATCCCCTTCCTCTCGACAATCGCTGCTTCACCGCATCCTCCGTCAGGTCCAACTGATCTGCGACCTTGGCTACGGATTGCTCTTCGCGGTAAAAAAGGATCAGCGGCTCCCGGTAATTTTCCGGCATTCCTTCAATCGCCCGCCACAATATTTGCCGTTCCTCTGGATTGACAATCCCCTCGCTCGTATCAGCGAAATCCTGTTCTTCTTTGACGAGCGTGTCTTTCAGCGAATTCTCGGTCTGACGCTTCCGGACGGCCTTCAGAGAAAGATTGCGGGTAATTCCACAGATCCAGGATTTGAATTTGTTTCTTTCACGAAGGGTATCGAGCTTTTTCCAGGCAGCGACGAAGGCCTCTTGAGCAAGATCTTCACTTTGCCCAACATCCCCGCAAATTCCGTAGGCAAGTGAGCAGACAAGCCCCTGATAACGGGAAACCAGAGTGGCAAATGCATCGCGATCCCGGGAAGCGCTCTTCTCAATGAGCGTCGCGTCCGGCATAGATTGAAGTTGGGTCGAAATATTCATAACGCCCTTAAGTTCCTTCCCGCACCAATTAGGTGACAAAAAACTTAGTGATCACTCGAATGATTATCTCAAAAATTCGTATTTATAGAAACGAAAATCGTTCCGGGGCGAGCGACCGTGGGGCAGTCAATCCCCTCTTGCCAGTGCCTTGGGCCGGAATTAGATTTTCACCACCATGAGAAATCGAACATTTCCTCTCTTGATCGCAATTTTTCTGTGCGGCCTTTCCTTTTCCTCTGCTGAGGAGGTTCGGACATTTACGAATTCTCAGGGCAAATCCATTAAAGCAACTGTCCTTTCAGTAGAAGGTGAGACCACGAAGATCAAACTGGAGACAGGGAAAGAATTTACGATCCCTCTCTCATCCCTGTCTCCTGCGGATCAGGAATATTTGAAGGCCTGGACACCCGGAGCACCAGTCCCTGCCCCGCCGATATCGACCGAAGGAAGCGTAACTCTCGAGACAATCAATGAATCGATCGGACAGGAGTTATTCAAGGACAGCACACTTTGGGAGAGTCCCCCCGAAGAGGTTGCCTCCCGGCTTGGGTGGCGCAGGGAATCCAAAACAGAGATCTCGGAAAGTTACCGCGCCTATCCGAAAGAGGATTATCGATTTCTCGGTGCCCGACCTTACTCGGCAGCCATGTATGGAGAAGGAGAAAAAGTATCCGGAATCTCCATTGTCTTTGCGAACAAAGGAGACTCTTTTGGTTCCCGGGGAAGCGGTGAAGAGCATTTCATCAAGGGCAAGCCTGTTCCCGGCGGAATGGAAGGGCTTCGAGTTATCATGGAGAATGATGCCGAACTCATTTCCACTGCCCTGACAGAAAAACTCGGCGAGCCAGTACGCCAGAAATTTGGCGAAGGGGAATCCCGCGTCAATGTGAACCGGTGGGATTGGGGCGGTCATTCATTCCTTCTTTCCAATGTGGAAGATGAGTATGTTTCCCTCGCCATTCAGACTCCGGAATTCGCCGACAACCGCGGCAACTCCAAACGGGTTTCCGACGCGACGATCCGGGAACGGGTCCGGGGCTTTGTGGAAAGTCGGAACAATGGCGACGTGGTCATCTCGAATATTCCGATGGTGGATCAGGGACCGAAGGGATACTGCGTTCCTGCAACTGCTGAGCGCTGCATGCGATTTCTAGGGATTCCCGCTGACATGTATCTTCTCGCCATGGCCGGGGAGACTTCCGCAGGAGGCGGCACATCGGTGGAGATTCTGCTTTCCAATATTGGAAGCGATATCAGACGGAAAGGCCGGTCTTTTGAAATCGAATCCGGTGAATTGAAGATGCGCGACGTTCAAAAATCAATTGATGACGGCATTCCCATTATCTGGGCTGTCTACAGCACCACGGAATTCAACAAAACAGCAAGCGCGCGAACAGAGGAACGTCAGCAGGAAGGAAACTGGGACTCTTACGTGGGAAAAGTTAAGCAGGCCGCCGACGCTCCCATCTTAACTCCAGATCGGAACAAAGGGCACGTTGTCATCATCATGGGATACAACAAAGCAACCAATGAAATTGCATTCAGTGACAGTTGGGGCGAGCGCTACCTTGAGCGGTGGATTACCATTCCCGAGGCAGAGCAGGTTTCACAAAAGCGGTTTTATGTAATCGATTTGTGATCCTCCCCGTTTCTGAGAATTTGAGGAAATGGATCCCGCTGAACATCACTCGCTCGAGAACTTCATTGGGAAATCTCTCGATTTTCAGGACCGCGACCAGGCATCGACGTCTCCAACAGTGGAGTCGACCAAAGCGCTGGCGCTAAAATATGGTCTCTCGGAGGCTCAATGGGATCAGCTTTGTCGAGAGGGCGATGCTCATCGCACTCGCGGATTAACCTTTTTCAAAGCCGAAAACTGGAACGAGGCCATTCATGAAATGGAACAGGCCTTTGTCATCGCGCCCTATGATTCCGAATTGCGCTTTGCTCTGGGGAAAGCTTATGCACGACGGTTTCTTGAGCGTGAAGAAGAGTCCGACCGCAATATCGCCTCCAAACTCCTCCGGCGCTGCATCGATGAGGAACCGAATCATGTCGAGGCGATTCGTGAACTGACGGGTCTACAGAAAAAATCCTCCGCTCTTTCTTATCGTCTCATCGGACTCATCATTCTCGTCCTCGCCGCAGGGATCATTGGCTTCATTGTCTCGCAACTTACCGCAAACCCAAATGCCATTCCACCTGAAGAAGGTCCGGTCGAGACTACTCTGGCCGAACAGCCTTTATCTCCGGAAGAGGCCCCTCCCTTTTCAATCACTGAGGACACGTCCGGTCCGATGCCCCTTCCTGTTCTGTTTCCTTCCGCTGATCCGGAAGACGAATTCCGTTTCGAATCGCGTTCATCCACATTTACCCGCTATGGAGATAAATACGGATACGAATTGCTTGGGGTGATCCAGCCTATATCTGTGGAGATCAAAGTAATGACTGCCACTGTCGAACTCCTGATCGAAAACGAAATCACCATTCTGAAAAAGGATTTTGAGATCCATCCTTCCTATCGGGCGGGCGCTCTTCCCGGCGATACGATCCCTTTCCGACTGCTGATTTTCGAAAGTTCAACTCCTCCCGCCCTGACAAGTGCGCGCATTTCTTTGCGGGAATTTGATCGGACACCGTTTACCTCAAATGTCGAGGAAGGAGGGATCGTTCCGCTGAAGACCACGGACATTCCACTGCCACCCAATTTTAACCTGGAACTTCGCGAGCGAAATATTCAGCGAGTCGATGGCGGGATTTTCGACAAGGGAAGTGCTGCATTGAAGCTCAACCTGACTCTTAAAAATACGGGAGACCGTCAAATTTCCGCCCTGAAATTAAAGGTTACCATTCTTAATAAGCAAGGGGATGAGCTTCCATTGATCCATAGCTCGATTGCCAGGGGGCTCGCCCAAAGACCACCGGGACACTTTGATGCAGTGCATTCCATTGTGCCATCTGTTCTCGCGGGCGAATTGCGCTCTATTCAAACCACAGCCTATGTCCCGGACGCCTCTCCGGAAGACATTGGAGACTACCAAATTTCGCTCATCGAAATCGAGTAGCCCTCCTAACAAGACTTGAGACCGTAAAATCGAGTTTCAGTCAATGCACGCGATTGCCCGTTTGGAGGAGTCGACTGAAGTTCGACTCAACCTTCGCTATCACAGCCCCTCGACCTTGCCGTCAGTTCTTCGACAATGATTGCGAGTTGGGTCAATGGCATTACAAAATGTGACGACCTACTCCTTGATACCGGCCTGGCTGCGCATTCTTCGAAATGCTGTGCTCGAAGCGCGACTTGGCTGAGCCCGATGAGTCTCTGATTTCCCGGTGACTTCCCGTCCCATCTTTTCCGTGACGTTCTCGATTCTCACGAACATCGGTTCCTCCGAAAATGTGGCGATGACATTTTGTAGCGTTTTCACGGGGAAGTCCGCAATATCCGAAACAGGGATCTCCTGATCCAAAGGAACGAGCCGATTGAAGAACACCACACCAAGAGACGCACAGTTTTTCTGAAGCCCGCGAAATTTTCCCGCCTGGTGAGTTCCACCCCGCGCGATAAAATCTCTCATAACGATCATCTGTTCCACGGAAACGGAAACGAACCAGCATTTCGAAAAACAGCCCCTGTACTCCGTCTGAGTATAAATCCAGTCATACAAATTCTCCGTCGTCACCTGAATATCCAACTCATTCTTCAAATTGAGCCCTTCAGAAAGTGTGGGGCCCCGATCAAGGAGCCACGGAGCCCGGAAGTCAAAGGTGAAATCCTCATGGGCATCCCCTCCTTTTCGCCGCAATCCGAAACAAAAATGACCAACGGTATCCTTCCCGATGTCGCTATGAATATTGATCATCACAAATTGATGAGTTCGGCTGCGCTGCAAAGGCATATCCATTCGCACCTTCCACCAGGCGTCGTGAACTCTATTTTTTCCAGCCTTTCCACTCAACCTCGCCCGACCGACTTCATAGAAGTCCTCACGAGTCATAGGAACCATCTCGAACATCTTCATCCGCTTTTCCTCAAAGCTTCGGGAAGAATCCTTCAAAAAATCCTTGTATGCCCGATTGAGAAGAGCATCAGCGAGAACAGCCTTCGCCCGGTCAGGTGAATCTGCTTTTACGACTAGTTTCGTCCGCGAAGGACTGGGCCCGATGACGACGCCTTCCGCCTTCGCTGCCTTTACCACGATTCTTGGATTTCCAAAGTGGCGCTGAAAAAGTGGAGGAAGATCCAAATAATCCTTCAGCCGCTTCTCTTCACAGACAGCAGTCGACATCATTGTGAACCCAATGATAAACGCCAGCCGTCGACTTGAAAAAACCATATGTAATTGATGGCAGTTAGGGAGAAACAGATCAAGTGAATTCCGGCCTAGCTTTTCGGCTCGACGAACAAGGTCTTCGCAAGATAGTCGACTACAGCTCCATTGGCCATCATCCAGTCCAGCCCAAGAATTCCGTCGACATCCACCGCTTTGGACCGCGCCGCCAGTTCGGGAAAACGGAACACCATGCAGGACCGAATTGGGGCCGCCAGTTTCCCTCCGGGGGCCAATTCCAGAACGTTAAAATCAAACAGTTTCAGATCGGCACCTCCCGACGCGAGGGATACTTTGCGCGCCAGTTGCACTGGCACAACCTTGCCTTCAATCATCATTCTATCCGGAGTTTCCTCCTGTCTCTTATACACATCTCCGAGCCCACGAGACCGAGGCTGATCTCG
>CAJXQE010000086.1 GCA_913058215.1 uncultured Verrucomicrobiales bacterium | reverse complement strand
GAGATCAGCCTCGGTCTCGTGGGCTCGGAGATGTGTATAAGAGACAGATTTTTAACTGACCCCATCTACCATTTAACCATGTACCTTCGCCCAATCCTCCGCGTGCTTCTGCCTTGCCTGCTTCTTTCCGCCTGCTCGCAAAGCACGCCAGAATCCAACCCCGTCCTCGGCTACCTCGACAAGGTCGAAATCCAGGCCGAGCACCCGCAAATCCCCCACATCGTCGCCGCCCTCAACGACGCCCTCAGCCTCTCATCCGACGAGCTCGTCCCCAAAAAGTATCCCGATTTCCAGGGCAATCCCGATCAGTGGGACCTCCGAACCCTTCTCGAACGCCACTTCGTCCCCGACGCTCAGGGCAAGGACCTCGGTGACAACTTCTACGCCGACGTCAAGGCACCCGAAGTTCAAGCTCGCCTCCGCCAGCTCCTCGATCAGCTTGAAACGCCCGCGGCCGGCTGATGCCGCGAGACTCACCTCGTCCGGTGTCATCGTGGCACCGACGCCGCGGCAGGCGCGGAAGCAGCCATGCCAGGGCCCGGGGTCACACACTAAAAAGGTGGCAGGCAACATTCCTTGGCTTTTGGCGAAGAAGACTCAATCCCGAATCCATGCCGAGAGCACCGAGGATTGAGTTTGAGGACGCCTGCTATGACATCATTTTGCGAACTCCGCCGGGCAAGCCCGTCGAAGGAATGCAGTGGTTTCAAAACGCCTACACCCGGAGCTTGAATTCCCGCCTCCGGCCCCGGGCGCACCGAAGGACTCGATTTGTTCGGGGCGAAAAGGCGATGTGAATTGTAAGGGGATAAAGCACGCAGAGAGCCTCCTATCCCCGCCGAAGCCACGCGTTGCAGTCATTGACAAAGGTGGTCGGGAGAGCGCACCATTTAGATAATGGGGCATTCCGATAAAAACTCACCGGACCATGCAACTCATCTCCTTTTCGCGCAGGCAATCGCGAAACCTGTGAATGAGCGAAGTGCGTTTCTCGATGAAGCTTGTGGGGACGATTCGAATTTACGGGAACATCTCGAACAGATGCTTGCTGATGCAATTGATGAGGAATCGGACTCCACGCAATCGGAAAAAATTGGCGGCTACGAAGTGATCCGCCAGATCGGTCAAGGAGGGATGGGAGTTGTCTATCTGGCGCGGGACCCCCAGTTGGATCGACAGGTTGCTTTAAAGTTATTGCAATTCGGCTCGATGCCTCACCCTGACGCGGTCGCCCGCTTCCAGCAGGAAATGAGAGCTGTCGCTCGGCTATCGCATCCGAATATCGTTACTGCCTATCATGCCAGCGAGCATGAAGGCCAGCAGATACTGGTCATGGAATACGTTCCGGGCTCAGATCTGGCGGCCTTAATAAAGACAAACGGTCCTGCTTCGCCGAATGAGGCGATTGGATGGGTCGTTCAAGCTGCCCGCGGTCTTCAGGATGCTCACGATGCAGGAATCGTCCATCGCGATATCAAGCCGGCCAATCTCCTTCTCGACGAGAACGGGACAATCAAGATTCTCGATCTTGGACTCGCTCGAATCGATACGGCCGATCCTGTCGGTGGTGGCCTGACCCAAAGTGGAATGATCATGGGGTCAGTGGACTACATCGCTCCAGAGCAGGCGACGGCAACAAAGGATGCTGACCAGCGTGCGGACATCTATAGTCTCGGTTGCACGCTCTACTTCCTATTAAATGGGCGACCGGCTTTCGAGGGAGATTCGATGTTTCAAAAAATGCAGGCCCACGTCGAACAACCCATTCCTGATTTACGTGACTCCCAGTTTGAACGCTCAGAAAAACTGAATTCAATTTTCCACCGGATGCTGGCAAAGCTTCCTGAGGACCGCTACCAAACGATGGGAGAGGTGATTCAGGATTTGGGGGATTATCTCTCTGAAATTGAAGCCCCCGAAGGCGCGCTTCCAACTCGCAACTCCGGAAGGCGTATTCTAGTTGCGGGTGCAATCGGCATCGCCGCCATCTGCGGAGCGATCTGGTTTTTTCTTTCTCAGTCTAATGAACTCTCGGCGAAGACCACGAACGGAAATGGGCTAACTCTCAAACCGGCAGCATCAGGCGGAACCGGACTGCTAACAGACAGTGGACAGCGACTCGGAACAGGGCACAGCAATGAAATGAAGCTCGGCGATCTCGATGGAGACGGCGACCTCGATGCCATCGTCGCAAACTACTCGAATGGGGCGGATCTAGTCTGGCTAAACGACGGTAAGGGAAACTTCATTTCCGGCATGGCGTTGGGCAAGGGAATGGAGACCAGTCAGGCCCTGGGTGATCTCGACGGCGACGGCGATTTGGATGCTATTGTCACCGATCGAAATTCCACCGACCAAGTCTGGTTGAACGATGGAAGTGGAAAATTCATGGCCTGGGGAGAAGGGCTGTCGACGAGGATGACCCGCAATGTGACTTTGGGTGACTTGAACGGAGATGGCATTCTTGACGCCGTGACTTCCCAGGGAGGAACCGGAACACGTGTCCCCAACACGATCTGGTTCGGCGATGGCGATGGCCGATTTCGCCAGTCGGATCAGGCGATGGGACTCCATGCCACCTGGGAGACCGGACTGGGCGATCTCGACGGAGATGGCGATCTCGACATCGTTTTTGCAAACGGCGACAGCAAGGGAGTTCATCCCCTGGAGCCGAATACGGTTTGGCTCAATGACGGACAGGGACAATTCGAAGACACTGGACAGAGTCTCGGAAAAGCGTTTTCCCGCGATGTTATACTCGACGATCTCGACGGAGATGGCGATCTCGACGCTGTCTTTGCCAACTTCGGCAGCGACTCTTCCGGTATTTGGTTCAACGACGGAGCAGGTCGATTTGAGTCCACCAAACAGAAGATCGGAGTGGGAAAAGAGCGATCCGTGATTCTTGTCGACTTCGACAGTGACGGAGATCTCGACCTCGTTCTCGCGGGCGACGAAGTCTCGGGTACCCGTTGGTTCAACGACGGGAAAGGAAATTTCTCGGACCCATTGTCATTTGGAGCGGATGGTCACTATGGCGTTGGTGACTCCGGAGACCTTGATGGCGATGGTGACTGGGATTTATTTCTTCCGAGAACCGACGGTGAGCCCAACGAAGTTTGGCTGAATGAGTCCGCTCCGGTTACTGATCCGAATTCCTGACAGATTCGCCATCTCTTGTGAATATTGTTTTACCCCTGCCATCCAGGTCCAAGCGTAAAAGGGGGCAGGCAAGAATGGCACTGCTCTGAGCGATCGTAACATTCAAGTTCCAAGCCTTAGAACTTTTGCAAGTTCTGCTACGGCAATGAATTGTAGCGGAAGATGCCAATCTTCCTTCTTTCGATGAGTCCACGATGACTCTCCTTAAAACCGTGCCATTCGGGGCAGGCAACATTCCTTGACTTTCGGCGAAGGAATCTCTATCCCGAAACCATGCCCTGGATGATGATTTACCGTATTATTTTTTTACTTTCGCTGGCAGTTTCGTCCACATACGGCGACGAGGCCCTTGTTGATCGACTCAAGAGTGACGAGCTTTGGCATGAATTGGAGAGTGAAGTATGGATCCAAAATGGTTTCGAACGATTCACAATGGATAAAAAAGGGATGCCTACCAAAGAGATTCCAGCTAAATTTTGGGGAGAGAATTTGGAAAAACTATCTCCTCAAAGTGTATATATATCTTTATTCAAAAAACCCCCGTTCAAAGAAATAGTGATATGTTTCGAGTATGGAGTCTGCCTTTTCTACACACCTTCCGACGAAACTTCCAATATGCGTTTAACGGTAAACGATTTTATGCTGATTTGGGAAGAAACGAGAAAACCTAATTGAGTGAAATTCCCTCGTTAAAAGGGGGCAGGCAACATCCCTTCACTTTTGGTGAAGAGACCTCTAACCCGAATCCATGCCGAGAGCCCCGAGGATTGAGTTCGAGTACGCCTGCTTTCACATCATCTTGCGGACCGCACGCGTGGCTCGCCGATCACCTGAATATGAAGTCAGCGGCAAACTCAAGCCAGCAGATCCGCCGGATCGCAAAAGTGGCTGAGAAAGAATTGTCCGACAAAATCCGAAAATGGAAAGAGTCCAGGAATGTTGCCTGACACTCGGAATGCCGGAATGTGACCCTGAAACGTGTCTTTTGAGATTATTCAACCCACTCGGGAACCGTGCCGTCGTCGGTGGAGGCACCCTGGAGAAGCCAGTCGAGCGTGAAGCGCTTCAGAACGCCCTCCTTGTCGTGTTCATAGAGAAGATAGATCCAAGCTTCCGAAGGGGTTCCGGGGCGTCCCGCGGCCAGCGACGAATAGGCGAAGGGGCCCGGTTCGATGAGTCGCTTGATGGGCCACGTCTCGCCGCCGTCGAAGCTGGCCCACAGTGTGCCACGCTCCCGGCCCTTGTCGCTTTCGACGTTGCTGAAGACGAGGATGTCCCGGTCGACGACGGGGAGACGGACGAGCCCGTGCATGAGTCCGTAGCGAGAATTCGAGTTGCCGTCGGGAAGTATCCCACTGACCCGCAGGTCACGCCACGTCTGGCCGGCGTCGTAGCTCCATGCGAGATGTTTTCGGGTGTGGTCGAGTCCGTCCGTGGCGAGGTGACGCCGGGCCATCAGGAGGATGCGGCCGTCAGATAGTTCCACCACCGCGGCCTCATTGGTGCCGAACGCCGGAAAGGGAGTGCTCGTGTCCCAGGTTACTCCTCCGTCGTCGCTGAAAATCGCATTCACGAAAGCGTCTGCCGGTCCTCCGGAAACGTTGCCCCCCATGTAGTTGCTCGTGGTTCGGATGAGTCGACCGGGGCGAGGTCCATGCCGCAGCGTGATCCCGTTTTCATCCATGTGCAGCGAGGGGATCACACCGTCCTTCCGGCGATGGAGCGGATGAATGACGAAAGCGTCTTCGCGCTCCCACGTCTTTCCCGCATCACGACTACGATAGAGGCGCCGGTCTTCCGTTGGAGGATGGTGGGCCTCGACGAAGACGATCA
This sequence comes from uncultured Verrucomicrobiales bacterium, assembly GCA_913058215.1. GTDB lineage: Bacteria > Verrucomicrobiota > Verrucomicrobiia > Verrucomicrobiales > DEV007 > Arctic95D-9. The sequence goes on along the minus strand of CAJXQE010000086.1, from coordinate 17,845 downwards.
GGTCCCCCGTGATCTCATCGACGAGCGCTCCTCCTCCGTGAAACCCTGGATCGGCAGCGATAACTTCGTCTTCCCAGGTCGAGCCACCGTCCGGACTGCGTCGTGTCCGGTACTTTTCGCGTCCCCAGGTTGCCACGACCGTACCGTCGGCGGCAACGATCACATTCGGGAAACGGCCTCCTTCAAAGAGAGCGTTGCTCTCCAGTTTCCGGGGTTCCAGAAAAGGTGCGAGTAACCCTTCCCCGGGAGAGACGGCCCACTCCTGCAACGGACGCCGGGTTGGCGGCTTGACCTCTTCGGCGGGCTCGCCTTCGCGAATGATTTTGGGCGGAGCCTGATAGGCTGAAGTCTCTTTGCCTTTTTCTTCGGATAGCCCGGACTGCATGAGGAGGAGAGTAAAAGAGGCTACTGCGATACTCGGGTGGGGGATAAACGGGAATTGGTTCTTCATGATAAATTGGCGTGATGTTTCATTGAATGGCGAATGGACCTAAGAAGAGAATTCTGACAGGAATTCGCTTCTTAGGCGAATGCTTCACTTTTCAGGCATCCGTGAAAGGGCCTGCATTTTGAGATTCGAGTTGTTCCCGCACCTTTACTCCGTTGATCTCTGCCACGCTGGTTTTATCCTTTAGAGAGATCGCTGCGGCGACTCCGGCGGCTTCGCCCATCGCCATCGCGGTCACCGTGACGCGCGTGGAAGCATGGGCGCCACGGGTAGCGGAATGACAGCGACCGGCGACGAGGAGGTTTTCCAGCTTCTGTGGCACAAGTGAGCGATAGGGGATATCATAGGGTTCGGGCTGGACTTTCCGGGGGTTGAAGTCGTTCGCACTGCCGACCACGGTCTTGTTTGGATGCAGATCGAGATACCAGCAGCCAGTGGCGATGGCGTCATCGAAACGACGGGACGTCATGAGGTCCTCTTCGCTGAGGACGTGCTGCCCGATGATCCGCCGCGATTCCCTGACACCGATCCACGGATAAGCCTCCATGAAGTAGGCATCCTTGAATCCGGCTACGTCGCGTTTCCAGGCGCGAAACATCGCGTGGGCATCGGCGCGGCCCTGCATCTCGGCCCGCGAAAGGTCGGCAGCGTCTGTCGGATCGGCCGGGACCCGGACTCCGTGTATATATACTTCATTCTTCGCATAGAGAAACATCACGCCGGGACCATAATAATGGGGCAGTTCCCCTCGCTGCTGCGCTGCAGCGAGCGCTTCTCGGCATTGAATTCCGAATTCATCATGGGGCTGAACATTGCCTATACGGAAGTGCAGGGTAAGCGGCTGGACCTCCTTGTTTTGCTCAAATGGCGCACCGGCCCACGCTGCGACGTCGGCATCACCCGAGCAGTCGATGACGACTTTCGGTTTGATCGTAACGAGGCCGTCCTTGTTTGCCACGGTCACCGATTCGACGCGGTCACCTTTGGACTGGGCATCACAGATGAAGCTGTTGAACAGGACTGACAGGTTGTCCTTCTGTTCCTGAAACACTCCGTCCAGCAGCAGTTTGAATTCAAAAGTGTTCAGGATGGCCGGGTTATGCTTCGCCACCGTCTTCGCATCGGGCGCACACACGCCGGACTTGGACAGCAACTCGAGGGCGATTCCACGCACGACGATGCGTTTTGTGTCGATGTGTGCGATGCCATCGAAGTAGGGCAAACCCACGCTGGTGATGATGCCGCCTGCGAACGGTGCCTTCTCCACCATGAGCGTCTTCGCCCCCGCTCTTGACGCCGCAAGCGCAGCCGCACTGCCTGCACAGCCGCCACCACAGACGAGGACATCGGTTTCGATGGTGCGAGAGCTTTTCCCGGATGACTTCGGTTCTGCGGCGATCAGCGCAGTTGACGTGGTTGCGGCGGCTCCGATGGAGGTGGTTTGGATGAAGGTGCGGCGGGTGGTGTCAGTTGGGTTCATAATGCGCTTACTGCTATGAAATTGCTTTTTTGAGGAGTCGCAGGGCGGAGATAATGACTGCCATAAAATTGCTTTTTCAACTCTGATGTCTAGGGTAAAAGGGTCAGGCAAATTCCTATCAGTACATACCAAGAATGGGATACTTACTATGAAACGACGAACCTTTTCCCGAACGATCGCAGGTGTTGCCACCAGCGGACTTTTATCCACCAGAACTGCCACCGCAAAACCTGGCGCAAACGACAAGATTGTCATCGCTTCGATGGGCATGGGGGGACGCGGCACCAAAGTCGCCTCTGGATTTGAGGCGCTGGACGGTGTTGAGATCAAGGCGGTGTTCGATGTCGATCGAACGCGCGCTGCTGCGGCAGCGCTGGCAGTCGGCAAGGTGAATGGACGCACAATTGGTCACGGGCAGGATTTTCGAAAGATTCTCGAGGATCCGGAGATCGATGCACTGACCATCACCTGCAGCAATCACTGGCATGGACCCGCCGCAGTGATGGCTGCTGCGGCTGGCAAGCATGTCTATGTCGAAAAACCCTGTAGCCACAATCCGCACGAGGGAGAGTTGATGGTCGAGGCGGCGCGCAAGTACGACATTCGTATGCAGCATGGGACGCAGCGGCGCAGCCGACCGGCTTTGCGCGAAGGCATCGCCCGCCTGCACGAAGGGGCGATTGGAAATGTCTACTACGCCAAGTGCTACTACCGCGGCAAACGTCCTTCGCTCGGCAATGGAGTCGAGATCGAGGCGCCTGACGATCTCGACTACGATCTCTGGCAGGGGCCGGCGCCGCGAAGGCCTTATCTCGACAACCGCATTCACTACAACTGGCACTGGTTCTGGCATTGGGGTAACGGCGAACTGGGCAACAACGGTGTGCATCACGTTGACATCGCACGCTTGGCTCTTGGGGTAGATTTTCCCGAACAGGTGACGTCGTCGGGTGGTCGCTATCGCTATCCCGAAGACGATCAGGAAACGCCCGATACCCAGGATGCAGTCTTCAAATTTCCGGGTGGTAAGGCCATTTCCTGGGAAGCGCTCAGCTGTCATCCCCAGTGGCCCGGAGGAAAAAAAACCGATATTTGGTTCTACGGCAGTGAAGGCAGCGCGGCATTCACCGGCGTGGGCTATCAGCTGTTTGATCTTGATGGTAAATTGATCGGTGAGAGTGATGGCGAAAGTGGCGAGAAACAGCACATTGAGAACTTTATTTCCTCCATCCGTGAAGGCATACCGCTCAATGCCGAGATCGAGGAAGGTCACAAAAGCGCCCTGCTTTGTCATTTGGGAAACATCGCCTACCGCAACGGTCGCACGCTGAACTGCGATCCGGCCAATGGCAAAATTCTCGATGATGATGAGTCGATGGTGCTGTGGAGTCGCGACTACGAAAAAGGTTGGGAGGTCGAAGTGTGACAATGCGATTTCTTTCTTTAAAAGGGGGCAGTCGACAAAGTAAGCAATAGCGACCCTTCTCCCTTTCCTAACCGATGCGCTAATGCCACGAGCACCGCTCATCCAGTATGAGGGAGCCGTTTACCACTTAGTGATACGAGGAGACAGGCGGGAACAGTTGCTGCAGATGCCTGGCAAGTTCATTGAAGCAAAGCAGCAGTGAGGTGGGCGATCTGGCGGCAGGCTACTCTGCGCCATCAATGGATTCCTCAACGGCGGCAAATGTCAGCCAAACCACCCGTAAGCTTGAACGACGTGAGAGAGGAAACTTACGGAAAGAGCTTCGCGCTTGGAAAGATGCCTATTTTGTCGACTGATCCCTAATTCCCGAACAGTCAAGAAATGTTGACTGAACCCGGACACCGGTGACTGTACACCGAGGCACTGCACCCGTCCGTGGTGACACAGGTCGGTATTCTTTCGGATCGGCGCGTTTGCCGGTCGAAAACCAGAAAACTAAGGAGAATAACATGAGAAATATAAAAGTAAGTAAAGCTACAATTGCGCTCAGCGCTCTCGTACTATGTGCAATCTATGTGTCGGGCGCTTATGGTCAGGACCATCAAGCTCATTATAAGGGGCTTGCAGGAAAATATGTGCGTGAACCTGCGGAAAGCGATTGGCATCATGCCACGATTGAAGTTGCGCCGAGCAATGAATACAAGTGGACTAATAAGTTTGGTAAAAGTTGGGCTGTTTGGCAAGAGTGGCGTGTAAGCGATGGCAAAAAGGAGGACTTTTGGCTGAAATTTAAGGATGGACCTTACGCTGGTCACAGACTCGTTATGAAACGCGATGCCGACGGTAAGGTCACGAAATTGATAGAGTATAAAGATGAAGGCAGAGATGGAACACCCATGGGAGTTTGGTTGAAGCAGTGAATCTCTGTCGTTTCAAAACAAAGGGAGTGATTGGACCCCCATCGAGCCCGGGCCAATGGTGACGCGGGAGCGACTGGGCGAAAAAGCGATTTCCTTTCAGTCATACTTTTTTGACCTCCCCCCTCAAAAGCCGCGGTATTTTCGGTTTTCGGGGTCAGGCAACATTCCTTGAGTTTTGGCGAAGAATAAAAGGTAAAAGGGGGCAGTCGACAAAATAGGCAATAGCACCCCTTCTCCCTTTCCTACACGATGCGCTTATGCCACGAGCACCGCGCATCCAGTATGATCGAGCCGTTTACCACGTGGTGGCACGAGGAATGCAGGCGGGAACAGTTGCTGCAGACGCCCGGCAAGGTCATTGAAGCAAAGCAGCAGTGAGGTGGGCGATCTGGCGGCAGGCTACTCTGCTCCATCAATGGATCCCTGAACGGCGGCAAATGTCAGCCAAACCGTCCGCAAGTTTGAACGACTGGAGAGGGGAGGCTTACGGAACGAGCTTCGCGCTTGGAACGATGCTTATTTTGTCGCCTGATCCCTAATTCCTCCGAGATGAAGCTCTTTCAGCCCCTGCCCCCCCTCCAACCCAGGTCGATGCGCGGTGATGGAACAACAGGGTTGAAAAAGCGAATCCCCAGCAGTATTCATCAGTTGCCGGACTATAAGCAGATCTATGCCAGCAGGAGAAGATACCACCCGATCAGCGTCAAACCGTCGCCTTGATGTGGCAATGATCGGCTTCGGACGACGGGCCAATGAGCATCTTGATTCCTTGCTTGCGTTCAACATGCCAATCGAGGTGAAGGTGATTTGCGATCCCGATCCGGAAGCACAGGAGTTAGCCCGGCAGCGACGACCGTTCGCCAGGGTCGGCTCTGATTTACCGGCGTTGCTCGCCCAAAGTCCCTGCAGTCTAGCTGTGATCTGTCTGCCGCCGTCAGCGTCGCGGAAGTTCATTGGACAGGTGTTGCATCCAGGCTTGAGAGCGATTCTGATCGAAAAACCGGCAGCAATTGACTCGGACGCGGCCCGGAGCGCTTTCGAAGGGATATCTGTTCCTGTCTTTATTTTTCATCAACTGCGCGTCCTGCCATGGACGGGCGGAGCCTCTGATTGGGTATCTACTACCAGGAAGAGCAATCATCCATGCCACGTCGAGGCAGCCTGCTACGGGAAGCTCCTGGATCAGGGGGTGCATCTTCTAGATCTCGTATCGCTATTCTTCGGAAGTCTGCCGGAGAGCATCGATCAAGTCGTCGTGGAAAATGATCCCGCAAGAATCAGCGCGCGGAAACCACTACCGGCAGATTGGCGTATCGACCACGCGCACCCGGGGCCACTCGCAATCGAAGTGGAGGCCAGTTGGGAAAATGGAGATACGTTTCGTCTCCAGTGTGGCCCCGCAGCAGCAGACGGATGGCTGGGGAAACATCTCTCGCTTTCAGCCGGCGACCGCAGTCTTCAGTTAGGCACTCAGGGGCTCTTGTCAAAGATCGGCGACCGGGTCGAAACTGAAGTTCCCGGTAAGATAGACGACTATCTTCGAGCCACTGCGGAGGTTTACCGTCAGTTTCATAAATGGATAGTCGAAGCGGGAGACGAGCCCGGGGTTCCGTTGATTTCGGACCACATTGAGCAACTGGATTGGTGTGAAAAAGTCTCGAAAGGACCCGGTCAGGAACGATTTGAAATTCCGTTCTGGATGGAAAGTGCGCGCCCGCCTCTCCCTATTCTAATCGTAATCCCGCTTAGTGATCATCGTGGTATCGGGGAATTGTGCGTTCGCAGTTGGACTGAGCAACAGACGGCATTGCCGGATGACTTTCAGCTTGTCGTGATCAGCAATCAGGAGACTCGGGAGTTGGGGAGTTCGCTTCGCCCCTATCTGCGCCCGCAGGACACTTTGATCGAAACCAACCTGCCCACCGCAGCGATGGGACAGGGAGATATGGGCGAGTATGTCGAAGGAATTGAATCCTCATCGAGCGAGTGGATTTTCCTGACGGAGCCCCATTGCGAGGCGCCGCCCGATGCAGTGACCGAACTGCGTCAATTCTTCGAACAGAGTGAGGCGGCTGGATTCTGCACGGACTGCGTCGACAAGATTGAAAGTCCCTGGGGTGGTATGGAGGCGTTCTATTCCGAAGAAGGATTCGAGCAATGGAAGCAGGAAGGGAATTGGTCAAAGATGATCATGCGTGGATTCGGGATTCGCCGGACTGCCTACGAGGCGGCGGGCGGTTTCCGGCTTCGCTATGGCCGATTCTGCGAATGGCTTCTAGCCGCCGATCTTCACCGGCGCGGATTGTATCTTGCGTTTGCCCCTTCGGTTCGCGTCATTCACCATTACACCCCCAATAAAAAGTATCTCGACGAGGCGATCGAGGAATTCGTCATTGGCCAGGCAAAATATCTCGTCGACACTCCGGAAGAAGAGCGTCTTCCCTACTTCGCGGCACCGTCGACTGAGCTTCCATTGAGCGAGGATCTGTCCCGTCTTTTTAGAGATTTGGAAGGTCACGCCCTTCGACTTGGCATCGCCCCGCGCGGCAAATTCAAACTTTCTCCCGCCTCCCGGTTATTCCTGCAGCGTGAGTGGAACGCATTGATTGTTCGTCTTTTCGCCCGCTGGGCACCCCGGGCTGCTTACCCGTTTTTCAAACGCTACTACGAAGTCCAGAATTCACGGTGCCTCTTACTCCACTACTCACGATTCTCCTCCCAGTGCGAACCTCGTTCATTGAAAAAGGGAGTGCGCTGCTCGGCCGCGGAAGAAGGATTCACCGCGGCGACGGAGATGAACCAATTGGAGACATGGAGCGGTATTCAATTTCGTTGGTCAAAACCCTTGTTTGCGATTCGTGTCGATATCGACCCCGGTGAGAATTTGTCGCTCAATTTGCATGTGGTGTCGGGAATCGTGGAGTTGGATTGCTGTCGAATAGTGGCGCTTCCTGGTTGGTCTGATGGAAGTCCCGTTTCGCCACGGCTATCAGACGCCCCGTCCGACGGCGATTCCATTCTGGTATTCGATCTTCGGCGACGGCAATCACCGTGGAGCGGTTGGATAGCAATTGCCTGTCAGAAGGTGGATGCTTCGCCGGAAGAAGGGCGGCGCCTTGGTCTCCCGATCAGAGCAATCTCGCTACAGGCGCGATAGTACTATCGCGATCGTCATCGAGCAGTGATCCCGCTCCTGCCGGTTGAACTGCGATGTCCCGGTCCTAATTCGACAACATACACGGCAGGGAGACCTGATACCGTTCGAACCGGGTGACATGTCCATGCACCCGTTATCCGGAGTCAAAGCTCCAATTGGTAATTGACGGGTCAGAATAAAAGGGGGCAGTCGACAAAATAGGCAATAGCACCCCTTCTCCCTTTCCTACACGATGCGCTTATGCCACGAGCACCGCGCATCCAGTATGATCGAGCCGTTTACCACGTGGTGGCACGAGGAATGCAGGCGGGAACAGTTGCTGCAGACGCCCGGCAAGGTCATTGAAGCAAAGCAGCAGTGAGGTGGGCGATCTGGCGGCAGGCTACTCTGCTCCATCAATGGATCCCTGAACGGCGGCAAATGTCAGCCAAACCGTCCGCAAGTTTGAACGACTTGAGAGGGGAGCCTTACGGAACGAGCTTCGCGCTTGGAACGATGCCTATTTTGTCGACTGACCCGAATGGCACTGCATTAAGCAGGGGCATCGTGGACTCGCCGAAGGAAGGAAGATTGGCATCTTCCGCTACAATCCATTTGTTTAGCAGAACTTGCAAAAGTTCTAAGGCTTGGAACTTGAATGTTAGGATCGCTTTATGTAGTGCCATTCTCGACTGCCCCCTTTTTTCTTTTCTCTTTTCTCCCGCTTCTCATTCTTCAAGTGAGTCCAAGAACCAGGGAGCACCCTCCCATTCCGAGGGCGGCAGCCACGATGATGCATCCAATCACGGAAGCGATTCCGATCACGATCTTCAGCCCGGTCTGCATGGAACGCTGAGCCAGGGTAAAATGAACGCCGCAGAAAATGCCCGCGAGGATTGAAGTGATCGCCCAGGTATAGATCGCGACTTCTCCATAATTGCTGTCGTCGAAGGAAAGGGCAATCAAGGAGATGATCGCCGGACTCAGGAGCACCCCGAGAAACAACCAGGGCTTGAATCGCTTTGAAGACGATTGATTATTTTTCTCAAGATCCGTTTTCATATCCGGCGGTGGACTCAAAATCGATTGATTGTAGAAAGGGGGGAGTCGACAAAATGGGCAATGTCTCAGTGCCATTATAGCCTGACCCCAGGAATGTGCCTCACAGTCACCGCGAACGCTCGTCCGTCGATTCATGGTAGGCAACCATGATCTTGGGGCCCTGTCGAATTCAGAAAGACTAACCCGATGTTGGACGCTCAGTGTTGGCTGATGCTCAGTAGGGCAACACACGCAGCTCGAAGGGGCCGACTGGAGGTCCAAGGGGCACCCTGACCATCGAAGGGTCTTCACCGTCGGTATCACGGTTTGGATAAGAAAATTGACGGCGCCCGTCCGGCAATGTCGTCACCACAGTTCCTTCTGGCATCGTCTGCTCAACACTCAGGCGATACTGCCCCGACTCCAAGTTTCCAAATGTAAACCGGCCTTCGCCATCAGTAGTTGTTCGAATGGCATCGGTATAGACTATGTCACTGGAAACTCCTCTCGCCTCAATAGAACGATCTATCAGAGGCTCGCCGGTTCGATCATCCAGAACAACACCCTCGAGCTGATTCCCTAGCTTTAAGCGCAATTCCACATCGTCAGTTTCAGGCGTCAAATCCACCTGAAGCCCGGTCAAAACCTCAGTTGGCTCCACCTCGACAAAATACTGAACCGGAATATCAAAATTCACTCCTCGAAACACAAATCGTCCGTCCTGGTCACAAGCCATTCCTGAATGGCTGAGGCCGCCATGTTCAGCATGATAGTTCCAGGAAATTTTGGCGTAAGGTAAGGGGGCTCCTTGATCATCCAATACCCGAATTGCTACATCTTTCCCACGCGGTATTGTAAGCGACACTTCCGGGTTCGGATTCTCTTTGTCGATTCGTATCTCCTCCCCAAAAATACGGCTCACTTTTCCGCCGCGACTATCATGTGCCACTGGTCGGTAAACTCCTCCCATCGGCACTGGGCTGAGAACAAATCGCCCGTCTTCCCGGGCGCGTCCATGCCACCAGTTCGGGTCCGGACGAGGCATCCCTTCGGGTGCCTCAATCACATTCATTCCAATTCCGGCACTTGGGATCGGGTTTCCATATTCGTCCACCACCACACCGGAAATCGTCCCTCCAGGATATGCCTTCACCTCGATAAGTTCAGGCTCCACTCCCTCCCGAATCTCGATTCCAGATTTCTCTTCAATCCAAAATCCAGGGGCTTTGATAGGGCCATAACGAAATTTAGTGACCCCGGTTTCGTCCAGGGGAACATCAATCTCGACTTGCCCCATTTCGAGATCCAACTCATACCTCTTGTAGCTGTTCAGTCCGGAAGGAACATAATCGACTCGCAACTGCCCTTCGGGAATCGGCCACCCTTCAGGCGCAACCGCTCTAACAATGACCTTCCGCGTCTTTTTGTCGCTGTCCCCGGCTGGTCGCAAATCAACCACAATCTCCCCGGCTTCCTCTGCCTTCGGATAGTAGACAATCCCGCTCGGCGTATTGATAGAAAAACGTCCCTCCAAAACAAACTCATCGAAGACTGCCGTGGCAACACCATCGTTCACCACTACGGCAACCCTGCCACCGCCACCATATGAACTATCTTCGGCAGTACTCAGGCTCTGGCCATAGCGAAGCTCTGGCTGGCCATCTTTTCCCTGAGGCAAGGAATCCAGTGGCCCCAGGATGGTAGCATTGACCACAATGTTCGGTTTCATTTCAACCGTCATGAATTTTGCTCCGGAACGAACTCCGAAAATCACCTCAGGGCGATACCCCTCCGCTTCGAACCAGAATGAGTATGGCTTGCCTTGCTCTAATGAATCAATCGCAAATCGGCCCTCTCCATCTGCGGTTGCAAATGGCAGTTTCTTCCGCTCGGAGCTGGTTCGTGGATCATGCGATCCTCTTCCCGGTTCATGAATGAGGCGAAGATGACCACCAGGCACAGGCTGCCCCGTCCTCTTATCAACAATTTCCCCCTCGACCGGCTGGCTTTGGCGTAAAACCAGGGAAACAAGTCCATCAGGACGACTCTCTGCTGTCTTTCTCAGCGTCTGATATCCGGGCAAATGAATCGTGGCGGCCAGTTCTCCCTCAATCAGCCTTTGCACTTCAACCTGCCCGTCCGCATTTGTCTTCACTTCCCGATTCTCTGCATGCTTTGAATTCACCGAAAAGGCCAACGAAACCGGAGCGTCAGGCACAGGCTGGCCTGCTTCATCCTGAACGGATAACATCATCGAAAATCCTTTCGTCAGCTCCAACTCAAGATCATCAATGGAGGTCCGGGGACCCGCTGTGATTGGCTTGGAAACGGCCGGAGCATAAGCTTTGGCACTGACCGATACCTGTATCACTCCGGGCTGAACACCTTCTGCCAGAAACGTGCCATCTGATTGTAAATCAGCACTGTGCCCTGAAACGTAAGAGGAACGGGTAGATCGAATATTCACATCAGCATTCTTCGGAACGGGTTGACCATCATAGGTAACCACCGTCACTGAAACCGTAACCCTTTGCTCCATTGGGTAGGAACCACCCCCAAATGGCTCGCTCACGTCTTCCTCAATCTTTTTGACCTCAGCCACATGTTTCTCTCCATCAAGAACCGCAGCGATTGCCAGTTCGGCCCCCGTCCCGGCCAGACGTAACGCCAGAGCGAAAGCCACTACAAGCAGACCAAGCTTCGGCCAAGGCAACCTCATCGACGGTCGATGCCCGGGATCCAAAAGTCTCTTCACTCGCTCCAGTACACCAAACCTCTCTTTACCGAGAGCGACGGCCGCCGGCGTCAAACCCGCCACGTCCAAATCTGATGCAGCAAACAAGGAAAGGGTTCGTGCGACATCCAGACGTTTACCGACCACTTCTGCCGCCTCTGCATCACAACAGGCCTCACGCTCAATTCGAATTTGCCTACTGATCCACCAGATCGCTGGATTAAAAAACAGCATCGCCTCGACCAGCATTTGCAGAAGGTTGACCAGATAATCATGACGCCGGATGTGAGCCAACTCGTGAGACAAGACCGCGACCAGTTGATCTTCTGAAAGCCCCGTCATCCAGGAGGCCGGCCAGAGGATTATAGGACGAAAGACTCCCATGACTGCCGGCGTCATTATCCTTTCACTAACACGTATCCACACTCTCACACTTATCCCCATCTGAACGCTTACCCGATCAACAATCTGTTGCAGCCCGATGGTCTCACCTTCCGGCCCTATGCTTCGGCGCAGTCGACTTCCGGCTCCTAAGGCCAGGAAAAAACGTGACAGCATAAACACGACCCCGATCAGCCAGACAAATGCCAACCACGAGTGCCAATCGAAAGCTATCGCCACCGACCCTCCACTTTCACTCTGCAACGGTGCCGAATCCTGAAGAGGGCGCTCCTCATTCTTGAGGACGATATCAGTCGTTTCTACTTCCGCAGTGGAGGACTCCATTTCCTTTTCCCCTTCCCAGGTCAGAGCTCCCCACGCTACGAGCCCGCCCCCCACAACAATCACCAATGCCCCCAACGAGACCAGATACCGAAGATCATTTCGTGAGGCCGGAAGCAAGCGCAGAACACAGGTCAATGCGATTGCCGCCACCGCTCCAATCCAAAGGGTATGCAGAAGCACCGGAACCAGCGACTGCCAGAGATCAAGTTCTAGAAAAGCTGACATGGGTATTATTAGGTTTTGGGGGTGCTTGGTTTGCTGGAATCAGTTGAGTGCGAATCCAGAAGTTTCTGGATTTCCGCCAGTTCCTCGGAACTGACTTTTCTGTCACCCAGAAGTTGTTGAACAACCGCTGCGGGCCGGCCGCCAAAAACATTTCGCACCAGATCCCGAACCAGGGGGCCAGTGACTTCGTTCCGGGAAACAGCAGCCTGCCAGATGTGGGCAACTCCCTCGCTAGTCCGTGTTAGAAGCTCTTTCTTTTCCATCACCTGCATGATGGAAAGCACCGTGGTATAGGCTCTCGGTTTGCCATCCGGCAACGCCTTCAGGACATCACGCGTCGTGGCCTCGCCCTGATCCCATAGAACTCCCAGAACCTGAAGTTCCAGTTCGGATGGCTTTTTTCTAATCGATGAATCGCTCATAGTGATCTCACCTACTAGATTCGTAGTAGGTTCGGCAACTATAGTACTAGATTTATAGTAGGGCCAAGGGATTTTGATCACAATTTGTTGATCTGCTGCTTTATTTGCGTTGCCTATTCTGTTTTGAAATCGATAAGCTGCTCCTCATGAAAGAGATCACCAGCTCACGCTGTCTTAGCCGTCGACATTTTTTACAAAGTGCCACTGCCGGAGCTGCTGCCGCGGCTCCCTATGTTGGATGGCGTAGCACTGCCAGAGGCGCGGCGCCGTCGAAAGATCTGCGTTTCGCCTGCCTTGGTGCGAACGGTCGAGCCTGGAGAAATATTGAAGGAATGACGGGCGTTCCTAATACGACGATGGTGGCTGTCGCAGATGTGGACAGTGGTCGGTTCAACCACGTGAACGAACATTTTCCAGAGACCAAAAAATACGCTGACTGGAGGGAGCTCCTCGAAAAGGAAGGCGCAAAACTCGATGCAGTGATCGTTGCCACGCCTGATCACATGCACGCACCCATGGCGATGACGGCGATGCGAGCGGGGCTGAATGTCTATTGCGAGAAGCCGTTAACTCGCACTGTTTATGAGGCTAGAGCGTTGAGGCTGTATGCGGAGAAAAATGGAATTATCACTCAGATGGGGAACCAGCGCTCCCAGCACACGGCGAACCAAACCGTGGCCAACGCTTTGCGAAAAGGCATCGTTGGTACGGTCAAAGAAATTCATTGTATGCAGGACAAAGCGTGGGGATCGATGGAGCCGCTGAATGATTCCGGCGATCCGATGCCGAAGGGACTGAATTGGGATTTGTGGATAGGCGGAGGTCCCGAGAGACCATTCATGGCGGAGCATTTTCATCCTTTTCATTGGCGGGGGCGGCTCAACTATGGTTGCGGCAATCTCGGTGATATGGGCTGTCACATTTTTCACCCCTGGTTCCTTGCTCTCCAGCCCGATGCCCCGATCTCCGTCGAGTCTATGGGCAATGGACCGGCAAACGCTGAAAGTTGGCCCACAGGAGTGAAGGTGGCGTGGGAGTTTCCAGGTTCGGAGATAAGCGGAGGGGAGAACTTCAATGTGACCTGGCACGACGGAGGACAAAAGCCGCCCGCCTACGTGGCGAAAGAAGTAGGCGGGATGGAGAATGTCACGAAAAGCGGAAGCATTATCATCGGAACGAAGGGCACTTTGATATCACCTCATACGCGAGGCAAGGCCGAGCTATTCGTTGACGGGGTTCTTCAAGAGAATGCAGTCGAAGTGATAGAGGGAAGCGAAAGACATCACCTCGACTTTGCCAATGCTGTCAGGGGCGAAAATGACGGCAAGCTTCCGCTTTCTCACTTCGGGCACGGTGGCAGAATGGCCGAGGCTGTTCTTCTTGGAACCTGTGCCATCCGCACTCCGGGCGTGAAGTTAAAATGGGATGACGAGGCCTTGAAATTCACCAATTCTGAGGCAGCAAGCGCCCTGATCCGTGAAGGATACCGCGAAGGATGGCAGGTGGAGGGTTTGTAAGAAGGTAGAGCGTGGGGAAGTTGACTGGCTATCTGTAATCAAAGTGTCCGGGACCTCACGACCGAAGCCTTCCGAAAAAAGGACTACCCAATTGCTGGATGATGGCTGCCGGGCCCTCGCAGCCGGAGGGCTGATATCACTCGTCAGCAATGCCGTCGCCATCGGCATCGTCGATTCCTGCGAAGGGACTGGCGGTGATTGCTTTCCACGCCGCGTTTCGCATCTGCCTGTCAAAGGCCGGAGGAACACCGTTGGGAACATAGCCATCGACGGTCTCCGGCGAAAGCCGGGATTGGAGGGGGGCACAGCATCAATGTGCGGTGGTGTTATTTACCTTTCTTGATGAGTTCGGAGAGTTGCGTCGCTTTGTCCAAAATAGTTGAGGTGTCACATCCGTGAGAGTAATAATTTTTCAACAACATAGCGACCATGCTTGGAGTAAGCTTATAAGGCTGAGTTAAGAGAACGTCACGGAGGCTTTGTTTTTCATTGTCACGTAAGATCACAATGGCTTGCTCGTGGAATTCTTTAGGAATCAGTTTTTCGATTTCTGCCTGAAGGTTCTTTGGTGTTGATTTTGGAAATCCGAAAGATGGTGCATTTCTGTTTGGTAGTTCTTCTGACATAGGGACTTGATGTTTTAAGTGTTGTTGCTATTGCGAAAAAATGGGGGCAGGCAATTTCTGCCTCAATGTTTTCAGATAAATTCGATTCGTTTACGGTGAATGCTTCTCCCTAGTGGTTCCGTGCAGCGGATTACGCAACAGAGATTGCTCAATTATTGTCAGATATTGCAGTCTCACTTCGTATTGCGGGGTCAGGCCACATTCCTCGACTTTTTCCATTTTCGAAATTTTACGCCTGACCCCCTCCAGTCTCCCTCAAGTAGCCAATTGATGAAAAGTAGAGACCTCTTTTACCGCGTGTTGATTGTTTTCATCGTGATTTCGGCCTCGATAGCCGACGGGCAAACTCTGGACTCCGTAGCGCATCGGAGCATCCTCAAAGCTTTTCACCGTCATGTCGAAACGCACCCGTCTGTGTTTCCCCTCGAATCCCTTGATGGCGGTTCCCGCCGTTTGACTACGGCACCCCCCGGTCACACAAGATCATTGCAAACGGAGTCCCGGCCTATGAGATCCTCTTACCGGAAAAGAAAATTACACGGCCAACTGAAAAAACAGATGGTCGATTTGGAATCGAGATTCACGCAGGCGGACTCGGTGCAGACGGGAAGCGTTTTCAAACAAGGTACTTCGCGCTCAATGGTTTTGAGATTGCTGTTTCCAACAATGGTAAACGCTTAGCCTCCTCCTCAGTCGATCGACATCTCAAGACGAACTACGACGTATCGAGTTCTGAGAAGTTGGATCGGGAGAACAAAGGAAAGCCTCATCTTTCGGCGCCCCTGGGTGAGCAGGAGGACGTTTTTCGAACCGATGCAGTGGTGCCTGCAAATTGGATGAAAGAAATCGGGTACGACTGGACTAAGGCTGGTTCAATCACGATAGTAGCATCCAGTATTTGGAATGGATATCTGAAAGGACACCAAGCTTCCTCCGAAGTCGTCTTGCCATCCATGTAGGGAAATTGAGTCACCATATTTCATGGTGTTTCTTGGGGGAAGAGGATTCACTGCCCCTTTCAAATAACGGTCCCTTCGCCTGACCCCCGGTTTGAACTCACTGACTCTTCTTTAGCTCCAACCTTTCTGGCGCCTTGACCGCAGACTTTATCGGATTCAGTTGTTCGGAAACTTTTCGAGCAAAGGTCAAGGCATCGCTTTTCGCCACGCTACTCGCAATTTTCTCGAGTCCTTCCTCGGTTTTAGGCAGGACTCGAACCAACTCAAATTTCGGTTGTGTGGGAAAAAGAGCGAGAAGTACTTCGTCGCCATCCTTGTGTGTCGATATCAAACGAGGAGGAACGAGGAGCAACTCGGTATCTGAATTTTTGTCCGTAAGCAGGCCGCTATTAACGTTCCCCACAAAATCATGCACCCACTCTTTCACAAAGTCATACCGTAGTCGGATTCCTCCTTCGATCGGTGATAGTTCGTTAATCACCCAGTTCTCCACCACTGTACCTGGGGCGCCAGGCGGATCCATAAAGATATTTTTGAGTCTGCTGTATCGAATGCGATAAAACATTCGATCGCTTGACGTTAAGAGCTGGTAAGAGAGCGCTAACTCACGCTCATGCGCTCCCGGCAGAGATGCCAATTCGAAATTTTGGTTATGGAACGCTTCGGGATCGTTCTCCACCATTTCTGTGATCGTTTTGATCAGATTGTTTTTACTTTCTACGATCGTTTTCGATTGTGTTTTTGTTTCAGCCTCTGTCTCGATATAGCGGGCACGCCCCGAGCTACCTTGTTTTTTCAGGGTTACAGAATCCGGGTGTGCCCAATTGCCTTCAAAGTAGAGTTCGTCCATCGCAGTGCGGTTCATGTATCCTGCGTCCTCTGAAGTGTTCCGGGGATCACGTATTTCGATTGAGCCATCCCAGAAAAAACTTGTTACCAAATATATTGCGCGACTGACTTCGTACTTGCCTCTTCCCTTCGTTTCCAGTTTGCGATGTAAGGAAAATTCGCAGAATTTCTCAAGTTCACGATACAGCTCAAAAAGTCGATTTGAATATTTCACCCCTGAATTGGACGCAGCAAAAGATTCGCAGCCTTGATGGGTGCAGAGATGGGCAATCAATTTATTCAATGACACCGGATCCGCTCCATTCTTAAAACAGTCGACAAATTTTGAGCTCTGGGAATCCACCAAATGAACATAGGGCAGTTTTTCAGCGGTCACATTTCCGTTCAAATATAAATCGGAACATGCGAAGACATGGCTCAGATCGCAGCGGAAACTTACCTTCTCCCCGGGGCTTGTAACCTGAAGAACATTTCCTTCCAGAGCTATCGAGTGGCCTTGATAGCTCTCCTGATTCAATCTCCATAAGTAAAATTCTTGCTTTCTTTCCTTTTCGCTGCCTGTGAGGATACTAACGAGTTCTGAAACATCGCGTGGAGTCAGGGAATCTACCAGTTCACGGAAGCGTTGTTCAATTTCGGTCTCAGCAGCTTTCCCCTCCACGACGCAGATTTCCCAATTTGCCTGTCTCGTGTATGACAGATCATCTTCCAGGTTTTCTAACTCAACATCATCCAGTTCAACGCTGAGCTTGGTCAAACTTTCGTCAAAAATCGATTTGCTGGTCGCGTCAATTTTTGGATCCGAACATCCGACGAGTGACAGGAGGGAGGCCGCAATCAAGGACGATAAAATTTTACATATTTTCATAGAAAACCAGGGCGACGCTGGTGAACAAATCGAGCCCACAAGCTCGTTGATCGCGAATTTACTTTATTGATAGGAAATTGCTTTTTCAAGGCCCAAATTCAAGCAGCTTGCTGCCCGCGGGTTGGATGGGGTGAAAAAAATAATGACAGTTCACCTCTGAAATCCCATTCGCTTTTGCTTTCCTGAGGAATAGTGATTTCCCAGGCGAATGTTGCCTGAGCCCGAAGTACCGAAATCTGCCTACTTACTGAAACTGAACTGAAAGGAATTTGCATATTTAAGGATTTTTATCGGGGCGTCTGTCCTGCCGGGTTTGAGGGTTTTTAAATTTTCACAAGGGGCCGCCGCTTCATGACATATTACTGACAGTTTGGTATTTGCCGACGGCCAACTCCAGGTGCTACGATCTGAGTATGAAGATCGTTAACATCTTTAACACCATCTTTTTAACCTGTCTCTTATACACAT
>CAJXQE010000085.1 GCA_913058215.1 uncultured Verrucomicrobiales bacterium | reverse complement strand
CTCGGTCTCGTGGGCTCGGAGATGTGTATAAGAGACAGTAATTTGCTTCTCAATGGGGAGGGGCCAGGCGTGATCAGATTTTTTTGCCGGGAGTTAGCATTCTGTAAGTGGCTTATAAACAGTAAGGTAAGTGCCGTTGTGCCAGATCCCGTTTCAGCCCTAACGCGTGAATTCCGTTAAAATGGCTTGCAAAAAGTTATAAAGCCGTTATTGTGGAATCTCAATTAACACTAAGCATTTATATCATGGAATCGTTTCTCAAAAGTAAGGTCGAGATCGCTCTCGACGATCTGTATCCCGACCCCAACAACCCGCGTCTCGGTTTGGACGATGCGCCCGGTTATGATAACGTCGATAAACTCTTCTCGGAGGAGAGCAGGGAGCTAATCTTTGGACGTCTTGGGCAGGATGCCTATGGAGTCGACGAACTGGTCTCCGCAATCGTTGGCCAAGGCTGGATGCCAATCGACAACATTCTTGTCTGGCAACATCCGGGTGATGGTGGCAAGTGGGTCGTCGTCGAGGGGAACCGCAGACGGTTGGCCCTCGAGCGCATTCGCCACGATGTGCTTCCCAAGGCTGAACGCAAACTGGCCAGAATGCGCGACAAGTCGGGGCAATTCACGGCGCAGGACCTAAAGGCTCAAGAGAATTTGAACCTGAGGCTGAAGAAAATCGCCGACGATACGGCAGTCTTGGACGTCATCCCCGTGGATGCTGAGTCGGCCGACGAGTTAGACCGGAAATTGCCTCGGGTTCTTGCCGTGCGCCACATCACTGGAGCAAAGAAGTGGGGATACTATGCGGAGGATCTCTGGCTCTTGCAGCGATACTCCCACCTGTTCCAAGGCAAGCATGAGCCTGACACACCATTGACTTGGGACGATGGCCTCATTGGCCACGTGGCCGACGAAGCCTGCCTTTCGCCGACGAAGACGAAGCGCCAACTCAAGTCCTCATCTTGGTTCAGCCACTTCAAGGCGGAATGGGAGGACGAATTGCCCGAAGGCCAAGAATTCAGGGATGAGGACTATTACCTGTTTTCATTGATATCCCAGAAGCCCTGGGTGCGCCGTCAGCTTTCGATTGATGATCAAGCCACTCGCATTCCCCCCGAGGGAGAACGGGTTCTTTTCGATTGGGTCTTCAATTTGCCGCGCCCTCGAAGCGCCGACGACAACGAGAACGTTTTCTATCGTCACGAAAATATCAAAGTGTGGGACGATATGAATCGGTATGACCAGAAACCGGAGAACAACACGAGCTTCGCGGCCCGGTTCGATGTCGAGGACCACGAAAACGTGCCGCGCATGCACGAGGTTGAGGCCGAATGGCTGTCTCACAAGGCGCGGACCAAGCCAGCTGACGTTATGGACAGCCTCCTTCGCCGACTCAAGGAACTCGGCGCTGAGACGCTCGTCAATGAGGGGGACTACTTCAAGGGGATGCTCACGGAATTGGAGCTCCTCACTAGCAAATACCTCAAGATGATTGAGGCAGCGGAAGGATAATCATGGGCCGACACCACCTAGACGAACCCCGTGTAAGGGTAGTTATCGAGCGACTCGTCGACGAATTCTTGCTGCGCGGCAGCGTGAACGCAGTCGTTGAGGCTCTCTGTGCCGCGCTCGAGAGAGTAGGATCCGATCGCAAGATCTACAGCAATCGGGTTCACCAGATGCTGTCGGATGATCGGGTGACCGTAAACACATCGACGCTGGAGACGGTCGAGTCGGCCCTCGAGCACGTCCTAGTAGTTGACGACCATGAGGCGGGAGGTCGACGGCGGGCGCAGATCCGCACAGCCTTCGCCGGGCATTCGGCCATTGGTGAGGCCAATCCTGTCGCGACTTTGGCGGAGGAACTGGGCTTCCCACCGGCAGTCGTTCGAACTGTGGCGGCGGATGACAGCGGCACCGATGCGGCGTCCAGTGCGCGGACGCACGGAAAGTCGAAAGTCGCTGCGAGAATCGTCGATTGGAGTTTTCAAGACGATGCCGTTGAGGCGTGTATCCGCGGCCTTTCAAAGGGACCGGGGCGCAAAGTCGGACTCGTGATCCCGACCGCTGGGGGAAAGACTCGGATGGGGCTTCGCGTCGCATTGGATGTCTTGGACCCCTCAGCAGAAAACGACTCGGTGGTGATTTGGGTGACCCATCGCAAGCGATTGCAGAAGCAGGCTCGTCGCGCTCTCCAGCAGTTGCTGAAAGACGATGACCAGGTGCCCGAAAAGGCTGCCGAGATCTTTTCCTCCCGCATCAAGTTCATCATGATCAAGGATCTCGACTCGATCCTCTCCGAGTATGGCGACCGGATTGAGTTCGTCATTGTGGACGAAGCGCACCATGCCGCAGCGAAGTCGTACGCGGCCCTGTTTGATGGTTCTGACCATCGGGGGCTTTTCCTCACTGCCACTCCAAATCGGATGGATGATCTGCCTATCGGTATCGACGAAATTGCCTATACCATTACTTACAGGGAATTGTTCGACCGCGGTTGCATCGTGGAACCCACCTTCGATCAGTTGGCACCCTTTGAGAGCCTAGATTGGGATACGCCCAGCGGACTGCACGACTTGGCGGATTACCTCCTCGACCGTATGGAGGACGACTTGAGCAAGGTCCTTGTGGCGGTCACCCGCCGCGAACGCGCAGAGAATCTCTACCGGGCCCTGATGGACGTCCACGACGAGCGCCAGGGGCATCCCCTCGCGGCAGAGGACATCGCCTTCTGCCATGGCCTTGCTACGAGTGATCCAGGTGTAAATCCCGATTCCTTCCTCGATGAATTTGCGGGCCGCCCGAGCGGCTTGCTGGTGGCTACCAGTCAACTGTTGGGCGAGGGATTCGATGATCCAGGCATCGACGGCGTCGTTGTGACGTATCCGTCGGAAAGCATAGGACACCTCATGCAGGTTGCGGGGCGCGCCCTGAGGTCGGCGCCTGGCAAACTTCGGGCGCACGTGATCCAGGTGAGAGAATCGCCATTGGAGTACCACTTCGATGAACGGTGGTTATACCAAGACATTTCCGATCGACTGCGCCCGAATCTCTTCGATTTCGAATACACATCCAAAGCAGATCTCAGTGAGAAACTCCAACAGATACTGGAGCAGCGCCACGTCGCCTCCGCTGTTCACGAACGGGTGATGACGGAGGTGGCCGCGCTTCCAGATGGTGCCGACATCAGTTTGATGCTGTCGGGGTTGCCTTACTTCGGGAATTCGAGCGAATTCGAGAGTGAGGCCTCCTGGGGAACCGTGCTTGCAGCGGGCGTTGAACGCGAACGATTCCTCCGGTTGTTCAACTCAATATCCGACTTGAACGCCGACATCAAAGATCCGCACGCATTCCTCGCAGAACGGGTGGAGCGAAGCTCCCGATCTGGAAGTATCTGGAAGTCCTACATGGACCTGGCGCACGCAATGGAGAGCGCGCGCCGCGAACTCGCTGGAATCGACACTGCTGGCGCGAAATCGCGTCCATACCGCTCAGGGCTCAGCACAACGTGGCTGCGGTATGTCACTTGGAAGTATGTCCCCGCAATTCCCCTTGGCCTGGAGCTATTCCTCGCCGAGGCGGTTAACCGGAGCGAAGTGGCAGCACGCTTCTTGAACTCACCCGAGGACTGGGCGGCAGGCGTTCGAATTCCACTTCCGTTGGCAGGCCACCTTGCCTATTTGCTCACTGACACGCAGGCCGAATGGTTGATGGCAACGAGGACCGCGGTAGTCAGGCGCCTGCGGGACGCCGATCCGGAGACGGGATTCGAGCAATTGGCGGCCTGGCGGGCCAGTCTGAGTAGCGCCCCGATTCCTATGGCGGTCGTACAGGGCCTTGAGCATCTACTGCGTGCCGAACTCTTCGATAGCAATGTAATTGTGCTCCGAGAAATTCGTCCCCCAGATCAGTAGACAGCCCGGATGGCTCAATGTAATCTGCGGGTAAAGCGTGGTGGAGAGAGCGAGGGCCGCTTGGACCAGTGGATTTTTTTTGGGGGAGTCGATGTGAGTAGCAGGCGATTCTACGCCTGACCCGACTCTTGCGAAGGAGTAGTTGATGGGCTGCCAGGGTAGATTGTCCCCCTACGCCCACAGGCAGGTTTTCCCATCGACACCATGAGAGAATATGCTTAATAAACTCTCGCCAAGCAGGGCGCGCCCAGACTAGGGATACTAGTATGCAGAATCCGAAACAAAATCAGTTATGCCGCTCCTCTTCGATCTGGTTGAACGATCTCGCAAGTCAGGTTTCGTTGCCGACTGAGGAAGTCCTGCAACTTCTCGAATACGAATTGGACGATGCTGGCAACTTTATTTCCGTCGTTTTTCCAGAGGATTCAGTAGTGACCGAAAGGGTTGCAGAGTTGGATGTTTCAAACCTATCTGAGCTCCGTGAATGTTACTTCGAACATACAGGTGTTCTCAAACTCAATTGCACCGGTAACTCTCATTTGGAGAAGCTTTGTCAACCCTCCGTATTATCTCCAGACAATGACGAAGTGATTGGCCTCGCAGATGACATGGAGCTCATGTATGCAGGTTACGACTGCTGTCTTTGGGTGAAAAGAGGCCATCCCGACTATGAATGGGAAGGACGCGAAGTGGACGAGGAGGACGTCAAGCGACTCTATGCCCTGGAAAAGGAGAACGCTGAATTGAAGAGGATGTATGCGGAGGCTGAACTCAAAATCAGGGAGTTAAAGGAGGCTCTCGACAAAAATTGAATGGGGGGCAAGCCTCTGGTGCCGGGGAGAACGGGCGCTTGGCCAGCACGGACTCGGGTCGGCGCAAGTGACCAGTTCCGTGATAGTAAGTGCGTGGTAAAGTTGACTATAAGCCGCTTCGCCAAACTCTTGAATCGGGAGAATGTCTTCGCGCGCGCCGAAAACAAGGTGTCCACAGGACACTCGCGAATCCGAGGGTTACTGCCCCCCTCCACTCCCGACCCAATGGGGGTATGATCACCCGCTATCGAAAAAGCCTCACTGCTTTTTCGATAGCGGGGCGCAGTTCCTCTTTCTTCGGATTCCAAGCGACTACCAATTCCCGGCGGAGTCCCTCAAAACCAGATACTTCAAAGCTAGAGAAGCTTCCTTCATCGAGATACTTCGAGGCAAAATGGGGCAGAAAACCGCAATAATATCGGCTCTGGACTGCTGCGGCAATCTGAGAATAGGAACTGCATTCCAATCGGAGTTCAAGATCGACGCCTTGATCCTTGGCGAGAGCAATCAGTTGCCGTCGGAATTGTCCTTCACCTTCCATTACCGCCAGAGGCAATGAAGCGATCTCATCGAGTTTCAACTTTCCAGAGAGCTTGGCTCTCATCTTCTTGGGGACAAACAACCTGTATCCATACTCCCATTGACCGATGCTCTTCAGCGGAGTGGCGACGGCAGTCTTTCGCACCATCCCGAGATCGATTTTGCCATCTGTCAGGTTCTCAATGATGTTACTAGTTCGCAAGTTGCGCATCGAAATCGAAGCTTCGGGCAACTCCCGGGATAAGTGTCCAAGCATTGGCATGAGGAGCCATTGGATGATGCTTTCTCCCGCACCAATCACCAGTTTTACAGGGCGATCTCCACACTTGGCCTGAAAATCAGAAAGGCTACCAAGATAGCCCCGACTCAGGTTGGCTAGTGCCCGCCCTTCCACACTAAGCCTATAGGGTCTAGATTCACGATTGAGTAGATCCACTCCGAAATATTTCTCCAACTCTCCAATCTGGCGGCTAAACTGCGTCTGCCGGTTTGGATCACCCTTCGCCGCTTCGCCGATGCTTCCCTTGTCAGCAACTTCACAAAGGGTTTGAAGCCTTTCCAATGACAGGCCGGCCTTTCCAAACAGTTCTTCAAACATGATCATTCAGTCATGTAGCATGCATTTTGTGTTGCGGGCAAGAAGGTGTTTGAAGGTGAGAATGGGGAATACCGTCCAATTCCCTAACCTATCGTTCCTCGCCTTTCCTGGGAAAGATAATTTTCCTGAGACTCCCTCAATGTCTGAGGTAACTACCGAACCTTGGAACATCTACCCGGAAAATGCTCCTCCCGTTTTCGTAGGGTCTACAGGCTACTGTATCATTTCAGAAGCGTGAACTACCTTGACCATTACATCGCTGAGGGCGGTTTTCTGACCAGGGTATCCCTGGACGCCAAACAATAGCATCGGCGAATGATGCTTCGATTTGATCCAGTAATGGAGTGAGCATGACTGATGAGTCATGTAGCATATGGCTTGAAAATTTGAAAACGCGGCAGTGACCCGTATCCTGACACCATCGAAATAACCTGACAACTGCAATGCAAATACTCTAGCGTTACTTTTTCGAGCGTCGACATAGTCAGCCAGAACATTAACATCTTGGAAACAAGAAACCTAACGACCAATCAGATGAACTCCCCGAACAAACCCACCTTCGACGCGTCAAGTTTCACGACCAGTTCAGCCAAGCCGCTTCCGGTCATTCTTTTGCTCGATGTCAGTGCCAGCATGAGTGAGATCGTGGGCGGTGACTATACATTGACTGGGGAAACCGTCTTTGAAGATGGAAAAGAGTGGAGTCTCGCCAAAGGAGGGGTCACACGAATTCAACTTCTGAATGAGGCGGTCAAAAAAATGCTCGCTACATTAAAGAAAGAGGAAAGCATGGGAACGGAATTCTTGGTCTCGATCATTACCTTCGGTGCGGATTCCCGACTGCAGGTTCCGCCAACAAAGGCAAACGATGTGAATTGGGCGGATCTCACCACGGATGGCGAGACTCCGTTGGGAGCCGCTATGGCTTTGGCGAAGGAGTTGGTCGAGGACAAAGAGAGAATGCCCTCTCGGGCGTATCGTCCCACGGTCGTCCTCGTCTCTGACGGCAAGCCGACCGATATTTGGGAGAACTCACTCGCTGAGTTTACGACGCTAGGTCGATCAGCAAAGTGTGATCGGATAGCGATGGCTATCGGATCGGAGGCAGACAAGGGCATGTTGGAGAAGTTTATCGAAGGGACAGACAATCAGGTCTTCGAGGCAGAGCAGGCTCAGGAGGTCCATGAATTTTTCAAGAAGGTGACCATGTCTGTGGTCGCACGCCTCCATTCTCAAAATCCGAACCTCGTGCCGTCGGACAGCGATATCCGTCTTGATGGTCCCAGCAAAAAAGCTGGGACTGGAAGCCCCAGCGGGGAACAGGAGGCAATCGAGGACGAGGGCTATTGGTAAGTTTTCTTCGGCCATAGACAAAAAACCCATTGAAATCAATGAACCAGGTAATCGGAGACCCAGACGAACTGGATACATTTGCGCATTCGTTGCAGTCCTATCTGGATCAAATCAACGAGGCCACCGGCCAGTTGAATCAGCAGTTCGGCGCCTTGGGCGAAACATGGCAAGATTCGAATCGGGAACAGTTTGAGGAACAGTTTGAAGAATTGCTCACTCAACTGGCGGGGTTCAGTTCTAACGCTGCTGAGCAGATCCCTCACCTACAGGTGATGGCGGCTAAACTTCGGGATTACCTGCAAAGCTAGATCCATGGCGCAAGTTTCAGTTGGGCAGGTCGAGAATCTCGAAGAGGCGCTTGGCAGTATTATTCGGGCACAAGATTCCCTGGGATCTTCCTGTGACCAGATTAATTCCCAACTCCGGGAGAAACGGGAGGAAGCCGAAAAGGAGGAACAGGAAAGCAATCACCTCCTGGAAAGCGCCACCGAAATTGAAGCGGACGCGGCTGCCACGCTTGAGGCTGCGCAGGAAAGCTTGATTGAGGCCAATGCTGGGCTTGCTGCGGCGAATTCGGCTCTTTCATCTTGTGGGTCCGAAGGCCCCGCTGAGGATGGTGAGCCGCCAGACTGCTCTTCTGAGGAAAGTGATGTCGACGCCGCCGAGTCAGAAGTAACTTCGGCCGACCTGGCTGTCGACCAGGCAGCGGAATCCCTTGAACTGGCCAAAGCGGAGCGAATGCGGATGGGAAATCGTGTCGACCTTGTCCGGCAAGCGCTTTTTCAGATTAGCGAACAAGAAGCCGCCTTCCAGTCTGCGAGCCGAGTCCGCCTAAAGTCTGCGAGCAATCTCGCTGACCACGCCCGTTGTCGCATTGGAAATGCCCGCGCTACCCTTGATGAGTACTTGGCGCAAAATCCGGCAGCTGCGCCGTTTGCCGAGTGGGTTAGCTGGACACCAAAACCGAACACGGTATTCACTCCCGCGCACTTCAATGAACGCCTCAACCTCCCTTCCCGGTCACTCGGAGAGTTTGTGAAATATCTTTCGGAGAGGGATTCCCACTTTCGATCGAAGCTATCCGGCTACCACGAAAAACTTGAAGCCTGCAACGGGCCGGTAGAGAGGCATGCGGTTCAACTCCAGATGCGACGGAACTTGGCGGGGGAAGTGGCCGAGCAATTTGTTGTTCGCGCGATAAGCCCACTTGGCGAAGAAGTTGTCCTTCAGCACCGAACCGAGCTTCCGAATGGGAGCTACACGAAGACGGACTTTGTCCTCAAAGGACTCAAAGTCCCTGCCGTTCTTGGGAGAGGGGAAGGCAGATACGCGGGGGTTGGTGAATCCATTGCTGGGGAGATCAAATGCGGAAAGGCGAGTTACATCTACCGCGAGAAGGACCATATGGTGACTCAGTCGTTTGGCCATCAAGCAGCCGCCGCTTCCCTGACAATCTGTTCGCGTGATGTGAAGGATCTCCAGCCTGACGAAGAAGTAGAATTGAGAGATGCCCTGAAAGAAGCCGGTTCGCCTTTGGTGGGGATGTTGCCCCGCAAAGAAGAGGTCGACCGAGCCTGTTGGCAGGCGGTGACGGAAATCCCGGTCGGCAAAGCGGAGAAACCTGAATCTAGAAAGGTAACTTACGCATGATTTCCCTGTCCCTGATTCCAATTGAAAAGATCCGCGACGCGCGGTTGCTTGTCGACGAACTTGAAAAAGCGGTTGATGACGGTGCGGTGGGGAGAGCCGATGAACTCACCAACGCCCTGTTGGCCCTAGGAGGTGATAAGAGGGCAATCCAGATCAGCGACGAATCGTGGATGAATTTCAATCGCGAAGTCCGAGTCAAGATACCCGATTATGAGGCAGCCTATCTCGTTAACCCTCAAACGTGCTCTCGGCTCCTCCATTCAATTGATATGGACGAAATGGAGAACTTGCGAGCCGAGTTAGAGGCAGCGGCGGCCTCGAATTCACACCTACTACAAATCCCATCAAAATCACTGTGAACGACCTTCAGGATATCATTGTGGCGATCAAGTCAGGGCGAGGCCGAATGGAAGAACTGGTCAAGGATCAGTTTGGTGCCTCTATCATTTCGGAGGTGTTTGATCCGTTGCTTTCGGAAGCTTGTGGAGTGGCATCTTTAGCCGAAGAAGCCGAGTCCGCCGTCCACGTTGTAAGCCAAGCCATCGAGGAAGCGAGATCAATTGGAGGGCTCTATCAATGATGAGCGCCGAGGTGAAACAGAGCCGATCGACGATGATCGAGCAGCTCGCAGCAGCGGTTTCCGATCTCGATGCCACTGCGGCATGGAAGGTTGCCGCCATGAAGACCCTCAGGGATGAATCAGCTACCAGTAAAGCGACTTTGGAGCGGGAGCAGGCAGACGCACTAAAACCGACTGAGACGCTCAGGGATCTACAGGAAAAGCGCGAAAGGTATCAGAAAGAGTTAACCGCGTTGCCCTTTGCCTCTTGCAGCCGAGAAGAAATGTTGAAGGAGCTTGAGGGCCTGGAATCAAGGCACTCCATACTGAAGGCTTCACAATTAGATTTGGAATCTGAAAGGAGGGGACTCGGGGAGGCGGCCAATGAATCTGCAGTGCTTCTGAAAGGGCTCAAAGAAGAAGACGCAAACCTCAGGAGCTCGATCGAAAATCGCCATTTGATCCTCCAACTGGTGAGGCTACTTTTTGGGGACGAGGGAGCTGCTCGTCGGCGAGAATTGGCCGATGAGATTGAATCGGTAGGGATGGGGCAAGCCGACGTTCGGATGGCCCTCGATTGTGCCAATCAGAGGCTTTCAGTTCTGGAGATTGAAGTGAGGCAAGTCGAACACAAGCTTAGTCCGCTTGAGAAGCAGATCCGGCAATACCAAAAGGTTTTCGAACTCCGAAAATTTCTGAGCGAGGTAAACGTTCGAATCTCTGCGGAGGAGTTGGCGGAAGGAAAGCGACTCGAGTCTGTGAAGGTCTCGAGCCAAGACAAGGCAAAAACTTTTTCATCGGCCAAGGTGGCTCGTGAAATTGAGATTCATCAGAAATTTCGAAAAAAATGGCGGGAGAATCTGGAAACTCTAGACCAACTTTGTCGTCGTATTCGCAAACGCCAACCGCGCCTGGATGAGATCAGTGCGGAGACGATTGCTCCAGATGCGCCAAGCCCTGATGCGCTGGCAATTGGAAGACTGCGCCTCTCTTGGGAACAGTGGAACGGATCCATTCCCAACTTGACTGCTTTTCCGATTCAGAGGGCCATCCGTCTAGATGCAGCCGAGCCCGATAGCATCGCCAAGGTAGAAAGGCTTCTGCTAAGGCTCATCACGGCCCTGCCCTGCGGCGGGACGCGGATTCTGGCATGCGACCCACGAAACTTAGGGCAATCGTTGGGTTTGCTGCGCACCCTGCTGAAAGTATCGGGGTTGTTCGCCCACCAGCGGATTCTGACCGCTGCGGATGAGATAGAACGAGCCTTGCAAGCTGAAATCGATGTTTTGGAGGACATCCTCCAGGGCCGTTTTCAGGACGGAGAAATGGATTGGGACAAATACAATAAGGAAAACTACGACTCTCTGATGGTATATCGGGTAGTGGTCCTCTTTGATGTCCCTAATCAACTGACAGAGCGGAGTCTGCATTTTTTGGGACGACTGATCGAACACGGACCGCGCTGTGGCGTCCTTCCGGTGTTGGTCATGCAATGCAAGTCTGATCAAGACAACCGTCGCTATTCTCGGTTTCTTGAAACTGTCTCACCCTTCTTACAGGATCTTGATGAGGTTCCTTTCTCAAAACCGCAGATGCTTACCGCCCTGGCGGCGGAGGTTCGCAAAGAGCCATTCCCAAGTGCCCGAAAGATGCAGCAGATCAGTGCTGAAATCGCCAACCGATACGAAAATTTGGATCGCAGAACGAAACCGTTTAACGAGCTCTGGAATAAAATTCCGCTTTGGGAGTATTCGAGTGCATCAGGGCTTCGAGCGCCTATTGGATGGGAGGCAAATGGGAAGCCAGTGCTCTTTGATGTAGGTGGTGCGGATACTCAACACCACGCACTCTTGGCCGGCAGATCCGGATCAGGAAAGTCGAACCTGTTGCACGTCCTGATCAATAGCCTATGCCATCGGTATTCCCCGGAAGAATTGCGAGTGTTCCTGTTGGACTTCAAACAAGCTATTGAATTTAACTTGTATGCACACCCTCCGCTTCCCCATGCTGCTCTGGTCGCGACGGAAAGTGATCCTGAGCATGGAGTGTCGGTCTTAAAATACGTCTGTGTTGAAGTGAAACGTCGAGCGTCTGAATTTAAGAAGTTAGGGATTCGGGACTTTGAGGAATACTCCAAACAAAATCGCGGTCCATTGTGTCGCTATTTGATCATTATCGATGAATTTCAGGAGTTGTTTTCTGAACGACGGCAGATAGCTGAAGCGGCGGAACACCTGTTGGCCAAGATTCTCCGGCAGGGGCGAGCAACTGGAGTTCATGTTCTATTGGCGACCCAGACCCTTAAGGGGATTCAGACGCAATCGATGAGTCAGTTGATTAGTCAAATTGGTATGCGGTTGTGCCTTGAATGCGGAGAGGAGGACTCGATCTCGATCCTGAGTGCTACCAATACTGCGGGAGCGAAACTGAAGAGACCCATCGAAGCAATCCTGAACAACGACAGCGGCTCCAAAGACGGAAATGTGTTGTTTCGAGTTCCAAAGGCAGTTGATGATGCCTGCCGAGATCACTTGCGGAGCTTTGTCGACGAAACGGAAAAACGAGGGATAGCTGCTGAAACCAAGATCTTCGAGGGTTCACTTCTTCCTCAGTTCCCTGAACTTGATGAGATATCACGATACACGCGATCTCACGATAGCCCTTCGCTGATTCTCGGCCGTCAACTGGATTACGATGCGACTCTGATGTCATGCCCCCTCGCCAAGAGACCAGGTTCCAATCTTCTTTGCGTCGGTCCGGATTCAACCCTTCGAAAAGGCCTCCTTCAAGCCGTAATTCATAGTTTCGCGAGTCGCGCGGAGGCGGAAGAGATCCTCTATTTCGGCCTGCGCCCGAATGAACCGATCAATGAAACCGCCGATCTCTGCCCTCCGCATCTCCGTTGGACGACTTTAGATCCAGATTGGGATCCGACATCACTTTCGGAGGGCGGGTCCGGGACTCGGCTTTTGCTGGTCGACGGACTGGATTATGTAAGCCCAATGCGAAGCGGGGGGACCACTCTGCCAAAGTCGGCCACTTTGGCGACGAATCTTCGGGGATGGCTTGAAGAACAGCCTGAGTTAGGAACGTGGACGGTTGCCTTCGCTGATAACTGGGGGCGGATTACCACTTCCTGCAAAGAATTACTTCCATCCTTTCAAAGCCGAGTCGGTTTTTGTCTCAGCGTCGATCATGGCGGGGCGTTGGTGTCGGGTGGTTATGAAAAGCTGAAGGGATTGGATCGGTCCGATCGCGCGATCTTCGCCGATTTGAACGAGAATGTGAGGGTTTGGTTTCGCCCGTTCAGTTCGGGTGACGACTCAGAAACAGAAAGGAGGCTGAATGATTGAAAAACCACCACTTTGGATCATTTGCGACATCTCCGGGAGTATGCATGAGGGGGGAAAGCGAATGCTGATGCGGAATCTTCTGACCTATTTGCTTCAGTTAGAGCAAATATTTCCGGATAA
This sequence comes from uncultured Verrucomicrobiales bacterium, assembly GCA_913058215.1. Taxonomy (GTDB): domain Bacteria; phylum Verrucomicrobiota; class Verrucomicrobiia; order Verrucomicrobiales; family DEV007; genus Arctic95D-9. The sequence goes on along the minus strand of CAJXQE010000085.1, from coordinate 10,656 downwards.
CCTGCCGTTCGGTGGCCTCGAGGTTATTGAATGGGGCGAATCCGCTCAACCCGTCGAACTGGACTCTGATTACGAGGTGCGACCCTTTCAGTGTGCGGGTAAAACATCAGCGAGTGCCCTAGTTTCCCTGCTGACGCAACCTTTCGAACCTGGTAGCCAGCCTCGGCTACTTCTATTTTCCGATGGGAATTGGGACCGGGACGAACTTGGACGGTTGATGGAGTGGCGACGACTATCCCCTGGTTTTATGTTCCGAATCATTGCTGTTGGATCTGACGCGAACATCCAAAAACTTCGCCAGTTGGCAGGAGACTTAGGAGCGTTTCTACCCGAGGAAGTCACTGCTGCATGGCAATCCTTTTCCTGGACGGATTTCCCGACTGGGGAAGAGGCGCCTTTAAATCCCTTGCTAGGAAAGGAGGCTGCAGATGAATAGGTGGAAATCCTGGGGAGCAAGCGTGACAGGGCCAGGGCATCTGTCAGGCAGAGTGCCAAATCAAGACGCATGGGCAGCCAATCATTTTCAATGGGGAGATGTGCTGGTGGTGTCAGATGGATTGGGAAGTTGCCCCCATGCTGAAAAAGGCGCACACGCCGCCTGTGAAGCGGTCAGGCAGGCTGCCGAATTTAGTTTTCAGAGGGGACGGCAGGAGGCTTCGGAGTTTCCTCAATTGATCCAAGATTATTGGAGATTGTTGATATCTCCTCTCTCGCCCGAAGAGTGTTCGGCGACCTGCCTTTTTGTGGTCCGCGAAGAGGGGGGGGCAGTCCTGTGCGGAATGCTGGGTGACGGTCTACTTGCAGGAATGAGGACAGATGGCTCAATTGACTTGCTGGTTGCCGACAAGGACGATTCTTTCGCAAACTTCACCTGCAGTTTGTCTTCCCCGCGTGCCCCGTTGGAATGGAAAATCAGACGCTCATCCGAAAACGTGTATCACGGATTTCTTTTATGCACCGACGGCATTTCAGATGACCTCCTTCCGGAATCCATCGAACCCTTTGTCGAAGCTCTAATGACTCACTATTGCCGACTCCCACCAGAAGAGTTGGATGTTGATCTCAAGACGACCTTGGAAGCGTGGCCAGTGCCGGGTCACTCCGACGACAAAACCGTTGCCTGTTTGTATCAAGCTGAGGATTCTGATGATTAGCGAAGAGAAAAATTTTGTCGATGAATTTGGAAATATCCACGAGGTGGATGTGGAGTTAGGTCGTGGCGGTCAGGGGGTGGTATTCCGAACGCAGGACCCTGATATCGCTATCAAGCTAGTGTTAGATGCGAACGGATTAGTCAAAGAATCCGAAACCATGGAGAAGAAGTTGCGGAACCTGCGCCTCTTGCCGGTCCCTTCCAATTTACCACTCGCCATGCCGTCCGCTATTTTGCGTGAAAAGGCTGGCTATGCGATGCGTCTGTTGAACGACATGGTGCCATTCAAGCACTTCTGGCCCACTGGAGGCAATGACGTTGCTAGCCCTGGCCAGGTTACGCCAAGTTGGCTCGCAGGAATTCCTGAGGAAAAAGCCAGGGAGTTGATTCACTACGTCGAAACCGGCGGACTGCAGCGAAGGTTGCTAGCTCTTTACCAATGCTCTGCCATTCTCGGACGCTTGCATGCAGCCGGCCTAGTTTACGGAGATGTCTCTGCTGCAAATGCTTATGTTTCAAAAGATCTCGATTCCCGAGCGGTCTGGCTGATTGATGGGGACAATCTCCGCTTTGAAACGGAGGGCCAAGGGCCCGGTGTTTACACACCCTGCTTCGGTGCACCCGAGTTGGCGCAGGGTCTTGACGGTGGTCGCCCAAGGACGGACTGCCATGCAATCGCCGTTATGGCTTTCTGGATGCTGACGCTCCAACATCCGTTTCTCGGAGACTACGTCGAAAATGGTCCCAGTTCCGATTGGGCCGATGACGAAACGGATCAGGAAGATCTGACCGAGAAGGCTTACGCTGGTCTCCTCCCTTGGATTGATGATGAGAATGACCGAAGCAACGCGACCAAGAATGGCCTTCCTCGCTCCTTGGTATTGACGGGCGATTTGAGAAGGCTCTTTCAAGAAACCTTCGGCGTTGGCCGAACCCAACCATGGCGAAGACCAGCGATGTTTCACTGGCCTTTTTTCTTGGCGAGGGCCCTTGATTTGACAATATCCTGTCCCGACTGCCGAATGGGCTACTTTAGCGACGGCGATGAGCCTCATGAGAACTGCCCTTTTTGTGGTTCTCGGCGTCCAGAAATTCTCCGCGCCACCGCCTTTGGAGCGGCCGATACAGCGCAAAATCCTCTCTGGACTTTCTCTCGGGAGATCGGCCAATCGGAAAGCGAAGTGTTCAGTCTTCCCCATCGACTCTTCTTTCCCTTTTCGATTACCGATGGAGATCGCGATGTTCTTGAGATTTCATTTAGAAAGGAACGCATTATTCTCAGGCGTCTTGACCAGAGTAGCCGAACAGAATTCAGCGTTTTGCTGGGAAAAGATCGCCAAGATCTGAGTTCGACGGTGGAACTCTCCAGAGAATCCGGGATACAGGGGTTCGTGATAACGATCGATGGACCTAGTTGCCGCAAAGTGGTTTTTAATTTCGAGAAAGAAACGTCATGAAACTTTCCGATTTGCCCATCGCCCCGGAGGTCACCGTTCGAGTCCGACCGGTTGAAAGTTCAACGGAAGTCCTCGCCGAAGGAGCAGTCAAAATAGATTTCTCACAGTATCCTGGCGAATTCAATTTGATCCTAAATGGCTCATTGATCACGATTGCGGTGCTCAACAAGAGGGATATGGGAGCCCTGAGTTTTGGATTGAGCACGGGGAGAGCAACATTGGCATGGCTAGACGCGATAGCGCCCGACGGAAGCGCTAATCTACGCCTGTTTGTTTTCAATGGGGAAATTGCTGAAATGGGGGTAGTTGAGGTAGGCCTTGACGAGAAAGAGATGGCGGCGGCGCGTAGGGCTTTAGGCATAGGTCTGGTGAGTGACAGGGAAGTGATGGCCTTACTGGCGGAATCCTGCTTACTTGATCTCGGCAGTCATGAAGACGACTCCTACATGCTTTTTACTGCCGGTTCCGCAGCAGATGAAAATTTTGATTCAGTTGGAGATAACATCGAATCTATCCCTACTAATCGACGATCCTTCTGCATCCATGGAGATAGGATTCGACTCGCTGTTTCCAGAAAGCAGAAATCTCGTGATGAAGAGATCTTTCTTGTTTCCCGGTTGACTCGGTCCCGCGCCGGTCAGTCTGATAGTGCGATCCGCCTAGGCCGTGCTCGTCTTTCCTTTAGCGACTATTCGAGAACGGGTAGAATTCGCGCCATGGTCTCGGGACAGATGGAGCGTTTGCTGTCGCGGGAAGAGAGTTATTTACGTAAATGGGACGAATACGGCGAAGCCGAAGGCCGGGTGCTCTTAGAGCGCGCTCGGGCTATAGGATCATTGAAATACTCCAAAGCTGAAGCGTGTAGCGACGGATTTACTCTGTTTCTTGATCATCCAACGCCTCAATCGTTATCCTTAGGTGACGAATTGGAGCTTACCAAAGTCGAACCACCCTATCTCAAAGACACGCTGATGAATTGGGGTTCATTCTGCACGTTTCTGGAGGAGAAGACGAAGATCCCGCAAATTCGAAAGGGACGGCGAGGTGGCAGGCAAAAGGGCGAGAATACCGAGCCGTCGGGAGAGGCGATCACCGTCGTGGGCCTGTCTAAACAAAGCGTCACCGTCAACATGCGTATGCAACCGCCGGCGGCCAAGGATGGTTTCTATCTTGTTCTTTCGATGATGGGAGAGCAGATACAGATCCAACGCCGAATGGAAGCCCGCCGACGGGTGATGCAAGCCCGCAGCGCAAATCCACTTCTTGGAGTGATCATCGAAGACGATGCAGATGTTCCAGAAGTAAAGAAACCTCCAAAAGTTACGGCCTTGTCCGCTTTCGTGAAAGACAAGGTATTTCCTGAAAACCCGCCGACCGATAGGCAGGAGGAAGCGATTCGGGTGGCGCTGAACACCCCTGATATTGCTCTGATTCAAGGCCCCCCGGGCACAGGGAAGACTACCGTTATTGCAGCGATTCTCGAACGCTTGAATGAATTGTCCGACAAACGAGAAAGTATCCGCGGTCAGGTTCTCCTTTCGGGATTTCAGCACGATGCAGTAGAAAATATGATGCTACGGCTCACCGTTAATTCGTTGCCGGTCCCTAAATTCGGTAGACGGAGAAACGACAGCACTGACCTCGCCGAAGAAAGAGTGCGACAATGGTGCGATCAGGTGGCTGGGCGATTGCGCGATAAAAACCCTTCTCTAGCCCTGTCCGAGCAAGAGAGAATCCTCCTCATTCATTACCACCATTACGGCCTGACTCCCTCGGCAGAGGCGGCTCTTCACTTGCTTGATCAGGCGCTCCTACTCCCGAGGACAGTCATCCCATACGGTCTGGTCCAGGAATTGCTCGACCTAAAGGAGCTGCTCTTAGATGAGAGCAAGTCTGAAGGCGATCTTGAGCCAGAAGCTCTGAGATCGGTGCGAGCCATTAGGATCACCGGAAAAGCCTTCCAGGATGACGGCCCGGAACGCGCCTCCGACGTCCTCGTGTGGTGCCGAGAATCACTGAATGAAGAAGAGGCCAGGCTTCTCAAGAAAGCGGCTTGTTGGACACGGCTAGAATCTCCTCCGTTCCTCGCCGAACTTCTTCAATTAAAGCAAAACCTATTGGACCGGTTCACACCTCGTCCTGTGTTCAAGGTAGAGAGGGCTCGCGAAGATGTCCTCGAGCTCATAGCGAAAGTGATGGAGTCAGTAAAGCGCAATAGTGTGAGTGACGATGATAAGATGGCGACGGTTCTCGCCGAGTTTCTTGCTGGATTGGAAAGCGATCCGGTTGCAATTCAAGAAGCAGTTGCGGATTACAGCTACGCCTTCGCTGCAACTTGCCAGCAGAGCGAAGGGAAACAGATTCGCATGGCAAAGAAGAGTAATACTGGAAGAGCAGTGGACGAAACAAACTCGTATGACACCGTCATTGTCGACGAAGCTGCGAGAGTCGGGCCAAGAGATCTATTGGTCCCCATGGTGCAGGGGAAGAGGCGGATTATTTTGGTTGGCGATCACAGGCAACTCCCGCACCTCATTGACGAGGAGGTAGTACGTGCGCTGGAATCAACCGACAGTGGTTTAGGAGCAACCGGAGCCAAAAGCGAAGACCAACTGATCAAGCAAAGTATGTTTCAATACCTCTTCGATCGCCTTGGCGTCTTGGAAAGAAGAGATGGTATCCAAAGAAGAGTCACCCTCGATCGGCAATTCCGGATGCATCCTCTCCTCGGCGAGTTTGTTAGCAGGAATTTTTATGAGCCCTATTCCGAAGGTTTTACTTCGCCACTTCCACCAGAGAGCTTCGAGCACTCTTTGCCAGGGGATGAAAATATTGCCAATGCATGGATCGACGTCTCCTCATCAGAGGGAGCGCAGTCACGACGTGGGACCAGTTGGTGCCGTCAGGCTGAAGCTGTCTGTATTGCTGAACGGCTTCACACCTGGATTGATTCGCCGCAAGGGCAGCACCTTAGCTTTGGAGTCATCTCTTTTTACAAAGCCCAGACTGAAGAAATCAAAGCAGCGCTAGCCGGGTATGGATACACTCACCGAACCCCTGAGGGTTCATTTGAAATCGCAAACGAATATGCCTTTCTTCCACCTAGCGGGAACCAACTTCCCGAAGAGCGCCTACGCATTGGCACAGTAGACTCCTTTCAAGGTATGGAATTCGATGTTGTGTTCCTATCCATAGTCCGTTGTAACCAGAAGTTGCCGGAACCAAGCGATGATGACGAGGAATTTGAGAGGCAGGGACGGCGACTATTCGGCCATCTCATGTCGCCCAATCGTTTGTGCGTGAGCATGAGCCGCCAGAAGCGAATGCTCGTGGTTGTGGGAGATTCAGAAATGGTCACGAACGCCATAGCGAAACGGGCCGTTCCTGGGCTCGCGAATTTCTATCAACTTTGCCAAGAGAAGGGGGCCGTCTGGTGAAGAAAGCATCTCAACTCAGACGCCCAAAAATCCTCGACCTGATGGACGAAGGATCGGGGATTGCAGCCTCAGCTTGGGATGAGGTTGCGTGGCCATGCCATGCGTTTCGTGTCATGGTGCCGGTAAAGCAAAGAGGCCGACTGAATCTTTTCGAGGAAGTCGCGATGAACCTGCTACGGATCAGTCCGTTCGAACCGGCATCTCTTGCCGATAGGCTGTGCTTGCCCGCGGATTTGGTAGAATTCATTCTTCTCAAACTCCAAGATCAAGGGCTTCTCACCGATCATTATGATCTTACTGAGGAGGCAGAAGACTATCTGACGAAAAGGGATGAATCCCCCCCTTCTTACGAAGAGCGGGTGGTCTTTCGTGAGATGGTTGGTGGCCAAATACTCCCGATTTTTTGGAAAGGAGACCTGTTCGCCGAATCTATTGTCGATTGGAACGAATTGGGCAGTCGGATCGAAAAAGGAACGACCGGCAAACCGAAATCGTTGAAACTACGTTCGATTCCGATTCGCAATCCAGCAAGGCCGGTCACACCTACTGTGTCCGAGGTTCTATCAACTTTAGAGAAGTATCGTCGCCTTAGTCGCATGCGTTCCCTGCTGAGTGGTGTTGAACCGTCAGCGCCTTCCATTCAGTCGAGGCAAGTTGAAATCTCTTCGAATGCAGTGGCCTATTGGCTTCGCTGCCAAGTCATGATTCCTGAAGGGGGGACAGACTTTGTCATCGCTGATCCCTTTGGGTATGGATCGTCCGACCTTCTTGAGAATGCATATCGAAAGCTGGTTTCAGAAAATGATCGAGAGGAAACTCATCTGCTAAACCTGAAGGACCGCGCGATTGATCGGACGATCGGGTACTCGGATCATAGGGAGTCAAGTTCAAGCCTTCAGGTCTCTCATGCTTATCCCGAGTTGAGAGGAGCGATGCGCAATCTTGATCGGAGACTGCAAGAGTGCATGGAATCGGCCGATACCTCAGATAGGATTGCCGATCTCTCTGTAAAACAGCAGCATTTGGTCAGAGACCTCTATAGTGCCCTCGAGTGGGGGCTTCGGTATTGCCTGGACCAAACGATTGACCGATCTCGGTTAAAACTACTCGAATCGGGGTCCAGCGAAACAAATGGGAAGTTTCTCGAAGAATCGGCGAGAAAAATAGGTTTCGCGGAAAGAATTCCGGATCGCCTGCTCAATGTCCCACCAGGGCGAGTTCGGAGTTTTGAATACGGTTCAACCGAGATGCAGTCGTTGTTGGCTGTCGGAATCGTGAGCGCCTGTTCGAATTCGTTTCACCCCCTGAGGAAAGTTGCCTCTGAGATGCCGGGATGGCTGCATTTCATCCATAAAATCAAGAAAGCTCGCGATCCGGCGTCCCATGGCGAGTCGATAGATCTCACTGGGGAACATCTTAAGACTTTCTATATGGGGACATTAGGAACGATCCACATTTTGCTTCCTGATGCAGTTAGCGGGGATGCGGGCATTCCAAAAGAGGCAGAGTCCCAAACTCATATGAAAGCTGAGTTCGAAGCTCGAATGTTGGCACGCATTGCGCTTGAAAGGTTTTTTGGAACTCAGCTTTTCAAGCACCTCAGTAGTAACGTGTCCAATTTGCTAATTGGGGTCGAAAGACTCATTTCGGAGCTTCATGATAGTGGAGAGACAGATGGGAAGGCAGCCATCACAGACTTGGCTGCTGCATTGCAATCGGTGATCCACCAAAGGGTCAAAGAACTCAAGACTCGAACCCCCATTGGACAAGATGATCCACTAGAATATGCAGCAAAGAGGGCGAGAGAAGCAGGCTTTTTGCTTGAGGATGAACGATTGCCGGAGAGCATTTCAACCGTGGGGCGTGCCAAGATTGAACGATCAATAGGCGGAGCGAGCCAAAGCCTTGGGGCGAGCTTGGTTACGCTACTCATATTGGCACCCAAGGAGTGGCTGCACCAAGCGGCAGGACGACAGAAAGACTATGTGCGAGTGGTCGCCCAGACTGTAGGATTAAGACTTCACGGTGGCTGTTCTGTTAATCTTCCCGTAGGAGAACTGATATATCTAAAGCAAGAAGTTTACGAGACGATCAAAACCACAACCGAAATTTGAGAGATGGCACTTTTTTCTAGCGAAGACGAAAATAAGATAAAAGATCGGCAGAAGGAGCAAGATGGCCGTGAATTGGAGCTCGAGCGTAGGTTGGCCGATATTGAAGCCCGAGAGCAGGCTCTGGCAGAAGATTTTGCCAGCCTCAAGAGCTCGCAGAAGGATCTAGCTGAGCGTGATCGGGAGGTATTTGAACTCGAGCAGACTGTCGAACAGCGCGAAATCGCAGCAAAAGCTGGTTCTGTTGAGAAACAACGAGAAGCCTTTCGCGAAGCGATCGAAGGTCGGATTCAGTCACTCGATGAGCGGCAAGATGAACTGAACGCACTCCAAGAAAAGCTAGCGAAAGAGCTTGGGGTAATTACGAAAAATGAAGGTGATCTTGCGTCCAGAGAAGCGGCTGTCCTTGAGCGTGAACTGAAGGCGAATGGGGGGTTTGCCGATAAGCTGCGCATCTTGCATGACGAGATTAAGATTCGGGAGAATGCCTGCTCGGATAAAGAAGAAGCAATCCGGGATCGCGAGAAATCAGTCTTAGCAGATAACAAAGAACTCGAACTCGATCGTGAAGATTTGAGAAAACGCGGGGAAGGATTAGCAAAAGCCGAGCAGGAAAGGGATGCCGGCTACGCTGAATTGAGAGCCAAGCTCGATGAAGAACTTCATCAAAAGAGACTTGCGGGAGAGGAAGAAGGAACCAGGTCGAAAGCAGAGGAACTCGCTTCGATTGAGAAAGAGTTGTCTTCCTATCGGGAGACTCGCCTGAAGAAGATTGAAGAAGAAGGAAATAGGGAACGTGATCGAACCAAAGATTTGATCTCTAAAGAACAATCTCGCTTGTCCGAGGAAATCGAACTGAAGCGCAGTGAGGTTCAGACCGAACGTGAAGATTTGGAGAAGAGGCGAGGCAACCTCGAAGCAGCCAAAAATGATTTGGTCTTCCGCGAAAGAATGGCGGATTCGAAAGAAGAAGCTCTCGCCGGGCGATCCAATAATCTTGAGCAAGAGATTTTCCGCCGACTAGCAGAACGTCAGAAATCATTTGAGAGCACTGAAAAGTCGTTGCAGCAGGAGAACGGTAGGCTGCGAGATTCCTTGGCTACGTGCCAAGATTTGTTGAGTTGCTTTGACGAACTCAAGAGGCGTCTGGGTGGGGAAGAACCCGAAAAAATTCTGCAGAATCTCAATGAGAAAACCGACGAACTGAAGGAGTTACGCAAAAAGCTGGCCGAGAGCCCTTCCCCTGATCTTCAGGATCGCTTCGAGAGTCAGAAGAAAGAGATCATACGCCTGCAGGCAAAGGCCTCGGAACTGGAAGCGGAGGCGGAGGATCACCGTCAGCGACTAGCTGGCGAGAATCAATTGCGAGTCAAGCTGAGCGACGCGGAAACTGAGAATAAGTCGTTCAAAAATCGGGTGGAAGTTCTCGATGCTGAATGTTCCCGTCTCAGGGAGGAACGAAAGCGCATGCTAGCAACCTACGAGCGAGAGGAGGAACGCGAGGATCGCATTCGCGATATTGAAAGCCCCCACCTAGCGTTAGCGGAGTTGCCAGCACGAAGGCCCGCGAGCGAGATTGACGAGGTCGAATGGTTGGACTCGATCGAGAAGCAGTGCGTCGACTACGGTCTACGTTTTCACCCCCGAATTCTACGGGCTTTTCACACTTCCTTGAAAACCGCAGAATGGTCACCCATCACTGTTTTAGCGGGCGTGAGTGGAACTGGTAAATCCGAACTTCCCCGGCTTTACTCTCATTTCGGCGGAATTCCCTTTCTGCCGATCTCAGTCCAACCCAACTGGGATAGTCAGGAATCGATGCTGGGTTTTTTCAATTCGATCGACAACAACTTTCAATCTGAGCCAGTCCTTAGATTCTTGGCGCAGAGCCAGAAGAAAAATACCGAAGATTACCCCGGTTTGGAAGATGTCGTTTGTATGGTCCTTCTCGACGAGATGAATCTTGCTCACCCTGAACTCTATTTTGCGGAGTTTCTGAGTAAACTAGAGTATCGGCGTGGCTTAAAGGGAAACAATGTGCCGTCTTTAGACGTCAAATTGGGTGCCAGAATTGCAGATTACCCGGTGCCGTTAGGGCGCAATGTTCTCTGGGCGGGGACGATGAACCAGGATGAGACGACGAAGTCGCTGTCCGATAAAGTGCTTGACCGGTCCATAGTGATCCACTTTCCACGGCCAACTTCTCTTGAAAGGCGCCTCAAGTTAAAGCCGCTTCCTCAGGCATCTGATCTTCTTCCACGAAACGTATGGGAGTCTTGGTGGAGTCGAGAGAGCAATTTCTCTGTTGATGAGATTCAGCCTTTTAAATCCTTCATTGAGGAGATGAATATTGCGCTGTCTCAAACGGGGCGTGCATTGGGCCATCGAATCTGGCAATCCATCGAGTATTACCTCGCAAATTACCCCGATGTCAGGGTGGCGCGTAAGACCTGTCTCTTATACACATCTGACGCTGCCGACGAAGAGGATAGTGTAGA
>CAJXQE010000084.1 GCA_913058215.1 uncultured Verrucomicrobiales bacterium | reverse complement strand
CCGAGATCTACACTGTCCTCTTCGTCGGCAGCGTCAGATGTGTATAAGAGACAGATCAAGATCTGCGCCGGCCTTGAAAATATTGCTCAGGTCATGGATCGCGGCACCCTGATCCGCTCTGCGGTGCAGCCTGATCTCGGCAGCATTCTTCACTCCCGCCACCAGTATCATTGGCACACTGGGTATGTTCCGCCGCAGACCGTGGCCTGCCCGCATATCGGCTCATGGATGGCACGAGTGTTAGGCCCGGGAAATGAGGTCATGCCTCCGTTTATCAACATCGGGCAGCGACTCGAAGGAGTGGGAGAGAAGGAGGAACTGAAGGCCTTCACCACCGCTGGATTCTTTGGCAGCGAATACGGGCCGATGAATTTGCCCTTTCCGGAAGAGGCCGCGCAATCGGTCCGCCCACCTGAAAGCATGACCGGTGACCGATTCGCCAACCGCGACAAACTCTTTCGCCAACTCGTTGATAGCAGTCCGCATCGTGAGTATGCCAGCGATCATCAGCGTGAATCATTGATGCGATCGATGGACAATGCCTATCGCCTCCTCAGTTCAAAAGAGCGCGAAGCTTTCGACATCGAGAAGGAGCCAAAAGACGTTCGCGAGGCCTACGACACCGGTCGGTTTGGGCGTGGCTGTCTGTTGGCCCGTCGTCTCGTTGAGAACGGTGCTCGCTTTGTGGAAGTCACCACAGAGTATGTGCCGTTTCTCCACTGGGACACCCACGCTGACGGCCACAAAACCGCCGCAAGGATGCACGCCGAAGTTGATCGGCCCATCGCCCAGCTCATTCGAGATCTGGAGGAGAGAGGCTTGCTCGATCGCACCCTGGTTGTGATCGCCTCCGAGTTCAGCCGCGACGCCATCATGGAAGGGAAACCGGGCTCCGAAGCCAATGATCAGGCGGCTCACAAGGGTGACTTCATCACGGAGGAAAAACATTATGGCCTCCATCGACATTTCACTGGAGGTACTAGTGTGGTGACCTTCGGTGGCGGTGTTAAGAAAGGTCATCTCTATGGTAAAACCGCGGACGAACGCCCTCTCATCGCGGTTGAGAACCCAGTCAACGTCACTGATTTGCACGCTACCATGATGACTGCCATGGGAATCAGTCCTAAGACGGAATTCGATATCGAAGGGCGTCCGTTCTATGTGACGGAAGACGGAAAAGGCAAAGCGGTGACGGACATCTTCGCCTGATCGAGTGTCAGGCGTTACCCCTACACCCATCCCCTCCCTGGGGCCGCTTTCGGATCAGAAAGTCGTGCGCATCGATATACCCATCGGCTGTCTGCGCCGGAATTTCTCGGGGCCTGTCCTAAATTTCTTCAAAAAGGAAGACGAAGTTTGGGCAATTCAGTCGGAATTGGGAGTATAAGGGTATGCTTTTATCTCACCTTGTTCCGCAGTATGACTTGGGGAAGCTTCTGACGCTGAGGATCCTGACGATGGGAATCCTCGCGGGAGCTTGTTCTCACGGCACTCAGGCGCAGGAAAAATGGGAAAAGCTGTCTCCCACGAAGCTCGGTTCCGAGATCGATGAGCAGGTAGAGTCACATCTCGATCTGACCTTTGCCCGAGTTGACGGCCGGGAGCTCAAGCTGCATCTCTATCGTCCCAAAAAGGCGAGTGGAGCCCTGCCGGCGATCGTATGCATTCACGGCGGAGGTTGGAACAAGGGCGATCGGCGCCATCATGCCAACATCGCAAAGGCGTTGGCCGCTCGTGGCTTTGTGACCGTTTCGATCGACTACCGTCTTTCCGGTGAGGCCCAGTTTCCCGCACACATCCACGACTGCAAAGCGGCGGTGCGCTGGATGCGGGCTCACGCGGAGAAGTGGGGAATTGATCCTCATCTCATTGGAGCCACCGGAGCTTCCGCGGGAGGGCACCTAGCGGCTCTGCTGGGAACGTCCGGCGGTATTGAGGAACTGGAGGGTGAGGGTGGCTACCGCGATTTCTCCAGCACTATTCAGGCCTCGGCTGCTATGGGAGGGGAGTCCGATTTCATGTCGGAGCGCAATCGACTGAAGTCGGCGGAGGCGGAAATCTGGCAGCAGTTTCTGGGAGGCTCCCAGGACGAAGTGCCTGACAATTACCGACTGGCATCGCCTCGAACCCATCTTGATGCCGGTGACCCTGCCATTTTCTTCCTGGCGGGTGAGTTTGATGATCCCAGTACTCGGGGTGACACGCTGCGGCACGACGCTATGACTCTCGGCGTTCCGACCGGATTGTTCGTGGTCAAGGGAGCGCCCCATCCGCTACTGAACAAGCAGGAGTCTTTCGACATCACCCTGAATCAACTGGATGCCTTCTTCACGTTTCATCTTAAACAAAAAGGCGTACCGAAAGTGACGGCTTCGGGCTCGGTGCCGGTCATCCAGGGAGAGTGGAAACAACTCGGTGGTGGTTACGGTGGCAGCGAGGGGCCTCAGTGGATCACTGTCGATGGAGAGCCTACTCTCATCTATGCGGCCCATCACGATGGTTTCGTATTTCGCTGGTCATCTGAAAAGGGACTGCGCGTCTGGCGTAATGATTCTCCCGAGGCCACTTCATTCCGCCCCGATGGCAAAGGCGGTTACTACGTGGTAGAGCAGACGACCCGTCAGGTGACTCGCTGGAATGAGCAGGCGGAGTGCACGGCGGTGCTGGCGGATCGCTTTGAAGGCAAGCAGCTCAATTTCCCCAACGATCTGCGAGTGCATCCTGACGGAAGCCTTTGGTTCACTGATCCAGATTTCCTGTATGGTCTCCGCCCGGACGAAGTGAAAGAACTGGAGGGGCAGTACATTTTCCGCCTCGAGCCGGAAACCAAGGAGCTCACCGCCGTGGTGAAAGATGCAAAGAAGCCCAACGGCATTGCCATCAGCGAGGATGGGAAGGCCCTGTTTTTCACAGACAGCATGTCTAAGAACATCTATCGCGCGCCCATCCTCGACGATGGCACGGTGGGTGCCCGCGAGATCTTTGCGACGAGTGAGTTGTTCGGTCTTGATGGGCTGACCCTCGATTCTCAGGGGCGCCTCTGGAGCGCGGCCAAAACTTCGGTGGCGGTGTATCAGGCTGATGGCGCGCTGCTCGGAAATTACGCTTTTCCCTCTAAGCCCACAGCGATTGCCTTTCATCCCGATGGCTGGATCTGCGTGACGACACGCGACGCCGCCTACGTGGCCCAATTTTAAAACACGACATCAAACTCGTTCCCTTTCAAAAAGCTAACCAAACTATCTCATGAGCCAATCCACTGACATCACTTCGTCCTTCTCTCGCCGCCGATTCACCCGTGGCGGCATCGCCACCGCCCTCGCTGCGGGAGTCGCCCCATCGTTTCACCAAGCCCTCGCGCAAGGCAGCGATAAAAAGCTCGGTCTCGCCATTGTCGGTCTGGGAGGGTATGCCACAGGCAATATCGCTCCGGAGGTGGCTGCCTGCGAACACGTCACCCTCGCCGGTGTCGTGACAGGAAACCCGGACACGAAGGGCAAGGAGTGGGCCGCCCAATATGGCTTCCCTGAAGATGCGATTTACACCTACGACACGGTCGACAAGATCGCGGAAGACGATCGCATCGACATGGTTCACATCGCCTTGCCCAACTCCATGCACGCCGAGTTCGCCATCAAGTGCGCCAAGGCCGGCAAGCACGTCATGGTCGAAAAACCCATGGCGATTTCCAGCGAGGAATGCGAAGCCATGATCGCGGCTGCCAAAGAAGCCGACGTCCTTCTCGGAGTGAACTACCGACTCCAATGGGAGCCACATCACGTCAAAGCGATCGAACTGATTGGGAAGGGCGTCATCGGTGACATCGCCAGCGGCAACTACGAATTTTCCTGGGGATATGCCGGTGCGCTGGCCGGCCCTAACAAAGATAAGATTAAGAAGTGGCTCCTCGATCCGAAGATGACCGGTGGCGGAGCTCTTTTTGATACAGGAGTCTACCCGATCCAGGCGGCCTGTTACCTCACCGGAAAGGAGCCGGTTTCGGTGCGGGGTCTTCCTACGACGCGGCACCCTGAATTGTTCCCCGACGGCATCGAGGAAACGATGAGTTTTGAAATGCTTTTTGACGACGGCTTCCAGGCACTCTGCCGTGCCAGCTACAGCCAGAATTATCACCAGTGCACGACGCTGGGGGACAAAGGCGCGATTGAAATTCGAGGCGGGGTTCGGGAGGACGGGCGTCCCGGCAACGTGTTTACCCAGTCAAATGGCACGCCCAACCCGAAGGCGCTTTTCCACAACCGGAGAGAGATTCCAGCCAAGCAGACCTTGCAGCAGGCCGTCCTGCTCGATGCCTTTGCCACTGCAATCAACAACGGCGACAAGACCTTCAAGACTCCCGGCGAAATGGGACTGCGCGACATCCGCATCGCGGAAAAAGTCTACGAGTCCGCGGCTAAAGGCGGCGTGAGCGTCACGGTCTAAGTCAGGTTCACCTTTAAACAAAAAATCATTATGCGTTTTCTTACTCTCCTTCTTCTTTCAGTCCTATCTCTTGGCGTCGCGCCGGTGCGGGCGGAGCCGCCGAATGTCGTGATCATCTTCATCGACGACCAGGGCTACTATGACCTGGGCTGTTACGGAGCCACCGAAGTGAAAACCCCGCGCATCGATCGGCTCGCGGCGGAAGGCATTCGCTTCACGGATTATTACGCCGCCGCTCCCATTTGCAGCCCCTCGCGTGCAGGGCTTCTCACGGGCGCATACCCGCGCCGCATCGGAATGGAAACCTGGGTGCAGCGCGCCGACTCCAATCGCGGCATCCATCCTGACGAAGTCACGATTGCCGAGCTCTTCAAGGCCAATGGGTATGCCACGGGTTGCGTCGGAAAGTGGCACATGGGAGATCTCGATCCCTTCGTTCCGAACGCCCAGGGATTCGACTACCATTTCGGAATGTATTCAAATCTCGACCCCGTCGAGACGGTCTACTTCGGTGAGGAAGGGGTGCCCATTCTTCGCAACGGAGAAGTCGTTAAGCGACCCGCCGATCCCGCCGAACTGACCCAGCTCTACACGGACGAAGCCATTCAGTTCATCACAAAGAACGCGGATCATCCCTTTTTCCTCTACCTGCCTCACACAATGCTGCACCATCCGCTGGGGGTGAGCCCGGAGTTCCAGGGGAGCTCCAACTGGAAGAAAGACCAGGAATACGGGGACGCCATCCAGGAACTCGATCATCACGTGGGTCGCTTCATGGACACGCTCGAGGAGCTCGGTCTCGATGAGAACACCATCGTCGTTTACGCCTCCGACAACGGTCGCGGTCCGGGACGCAATGCGGACCAGCCCATCCAGGGTCGCAAGATCTCCACCTGGGAGGGTGGCCTCCGCGTGCCCGGTATCATTCACGGTCCCGGTGCCGGGGTGCAGCAAGGAGTAGAGTGTTCCGAAGTCGTGAGTGCGCTCGACTGGCTGCCCACCCTGGCGACCGCGGCAGGGATTCGAATTGCTGAGGATCATCCCATCATCGACGGTCGGGACCTCTGGCCGCTCATGACCGGTGAGAGCGAAGGCATTCCCGCGGCCGAAGCGGGTCTCTCCCTCAACGCAGACCTGCCCCTGCGCCGACGCTGGGAACAGGGCCTGGAATGGGAGCAGTACTTCGATCGCGAGGATTACATCAATGCCTTCTTTTACCACGGGAGCCATGGCGCCCTCGCGGCGGTTCGCTCCGGTAAATACAAGATGCATCTCAACCCGGTTTCGACCGTCTATGACCTGGAAGCGGATCCGGGGGAGTCGAAGCCCGTTCGCAATCGCGAAATAAGCCGGAAGCTCCGCGGCATGGCGGTCATGTTCCAGGAAGAGATGAGCCGGGACGCCAGGCAGGCGGGAGAAGCCGAGGGACACTGAGCTCCCCCCCGAGATTCCCGATGACTCTGCGGGCGACGAAATGCCGACCCTCCTTGGGATATCCAATTCTCTCGCGGGGCCTGCCCTTAGCACCTCAAGGGGGCAGTGAAAAATCTTGACTCAAAAAATCGCCACCACCTTATCTGATTCATCACCTACATTTAGTTCAGATTTTTTGACTGGTCCCATAGCAATTTTCAAACTCAATTCTAGGCACTCTCGGCATGGAATGGTGATAGATAAGAGAATGGTATTAGTCAAGAAATGCTGGCTGACCCGAATGGCACGACCTTAAGCGCAATGTTCGATAAAAACTGGTCTACGGATGCAATTTCGAAGAAACCTCTAAAGCTGTCGTGATCCCAAGCAGAAAGGGAGCCGGATACTCTCAATCAAGGTTGATACCCTGATTCTATCAAGGCTGCACCACCGACGACACCGCTTAAGGTCGTGCCATTCCTGGCTGACCCCGGAATTCACATTTCCCCGGAATTCACTATCGTTGAATACCAAAATGTCAAAAGACTGCACCTGACCCCTTAAATACATGGCTCAAAAACTTAATGGGGCATGTATCGCTGCGACTACTACATCTATGGCAATTCGTGAATGGTGAAATACACCGGTCCCGACAGGTTGGTTGCATCTGCTCCCTTCACCGAAAAGTTTAACTTTAAAGTATGACAAGGTTGGAGATCGGGAATATGAACAATGATCTTTTTTCCATCGTTTGTTCGATCTAATTTTTTAATCCTGAAGGTGTCAACTCCTTCCACTCTGGGCTCGGATACTTTGAGGTGTGGTGAACCGTATTCCTTTGACCATCGGTAATTCCATGCTGTGGCTTCCCACCCTTCCTCAGAGACCTCTTTAACTGGAGTGTTAAAAGTGAGTTCGAGGCGACCCTTTCGGGCAATCGCGTTTTGTAGGTAAATTCCTTTTTCTCCGGTATGTCTTAGTCGCTGAATACTTCCATCTCGAGTGGCTCCGGCTTGCCAACCGGTTAAGCCCGAGTAGTAGAGTAGTCCGTCCAGCGGATTCTTTGCAACACGCAGGGTTCCTGATTCCATTTTGAGAGGCAGGGAAAAGACGGCACCCTGCATGGTGTGCCCAAGATCATCGAGCATCACATACATGGTAGCCGCTTTGCCGTAGGAGGTATGAAAATACTGCCCGCTGAGTGGCCCCAGTCGCTCGTCTTTCTCCACCCAGAGTTGACCACCGCTGGAGCTGTCGAGTTCCTGCGGCATGTAGACAATGGGTTGCACGATCTTTTCCGGATCGTAGTTGCCTTCGCGATCGGTCCATTTGCCTGCCCCATGAAAAGCGCCCGGACTGGTAATCGCGATTTTGCTGGCAGGAACATAGGTTCCCTGGTTGTCACCAAGTGTGATACGTCCATCCGGCAATTTCCCGATGCCATTGGGCACGCGCAGCCCTTTGCCAATCACTTCGGAGTTTTTTCCATCCGGCGAAACACGGACGATGCCGCCCGGGACTGACCACTTACTAAACCCGCCGGTCCTGCCGTAATAGTAAGAGCCGTCGTCGCCAACTTCGAGATCACAGTTGTAAGCATGCCAGCCAGCACTGGGTTCGCGCTCGTTGTGAAACGCTTCGTAAAAGTCTGCTTCACCGTCGTTGTTGTAGTCGTGCAGTTTTACGATACGCCCACGGGTCCCCACCGTTAGCACGCCATCGACGACTTTCATCCCCAGTGGTTCGTAAAGCCCGGCGGCAAATCTCTGCCAGGTGAGTTCTCCGAGATTTTCATTGATTCCACTGACAATCCAGACATCACCGGCGAGGGTGCCAACCGCGAGACGACCATCCGGAAAAAATGCGAGCGACGAGGTTCGCATCCACGAGTTGTAGGCATTTTTCAAGGGGACCGAAAGACTGTCCATCGCATAGCCCTGGAAGGTGGAGGTTGCCAACTTTCCTTTCACCTTTTGGGTCGCCGTCCAGCGACGCGAACCGCCTTTCGTTTTTGAAGAAAGATCAACGATTGGAACGGGTGGCCCCCATTTATTTGATGTTCCCGCTTTTTCTATCCCGATCACTACTGAAAGATTCAGAGGCTCTTTCGAAGCGGGAATCTGTAGAACCAATTCGCCATCCTTACTGGTTCTCCAACTCGGTTCCTCAGGGGGCTCGTCGCTGATGATTCCTTCGCTGCCCTGCACCCATAGTCTGGCAGAAATTCTTCGCTCTTTAGCATCAATATGAGCCTTGTTTCCATCGATCACAGGATTGCCTCCATCTATACTCAGGACTACCAGCTCCAGGGGCTTCTCTCCGGGTTCAACCGTGAGGCGACGACAGATGCCGGACAGGTAGAACTCATCGTTAATTATGGGGGACTCCAGCACGCCACGCCCCTGAACCGTATAGGAAACCACGATGTCTTCTCCATTCGGATAATGACCGCGGTAGCGAAGTTGATCCTCGGGCCAAACCGTCAGCGGTCCCAAGTCGGGGATTTCATTTTCCGCTTTGCCATCCCAGGCCCAGCGCCATCCGTCAACTCCGGGAATCATATCGAACCTCGCCGACGGCAGTCCACCTGCGCGGAGCCGATGATGGAGCGTATTGCTGAAGTCGAGAAATCCTCCGGTCCAGGCTCCGATTGATCGCATCGTGCCCAGGTCGTAGCTGATGGTGGTCTCGCTCCCGAGGTCAATCGTCAATGCGTTCAGGCTCGAGGCCTTCCCGACGACAGGTGAAATCAGCGCTCGCCCATAGTCGCGAAGATAGCCGATCCTTGCGAGAGCTTCGGTTCGCATGGCAGCCTCACCTGAGCTCTTTGGGCTGCGTGGCATGGTGTCCGCGTAGGTTTCGTTGACGCCGACATAGAGTTCAGCCGCCTTTTCCCTGATCATGCGTTCCCGGAGGTAGTGAATCACCTTGTACCGGTCTTCAGGATTCAGCTGCACTGCAGGCATCATGTTCCGAAATCCGTAGGTCAGGGTTTGGAACATGCTGAACGGATCGCCGCCGTTCTCCATTTTGTGCCTGGTGAATATCCTCGAGAGGGGATTGGGTGGAGGCATCACGCCGTCTTTGCTGTGGCAGGCGATGCAGTTGAGCTCGTAGAGTTTCTTTCCTTCATCCAGGTAACTTTCATCGCGATCGCTCTCGGTGAATAACGCGAAGTCTCGGTGGTTGACGTTTTCGAAATCATTAAAGGCCACCTGGGAATTATTGATGATTTCACCCTCATACACGCGCTCAATTTCTTCCGCCGAAAAAGGCCGACTATGCAGGGTGAAGTCATCGAGCAAGCCATCGAAGTAATCTCCAAACTTGTCTTTCCCCAGCAACGACGCGCCGAAGTGATAGTGATCAAAGTTGGTTGCATATCCCATCTGCCCTCTTTGTCCCTGGGCGACGTGTTTCCCATCGACGTACAATGCCGGCCCAGTCGCCTGAGCATAGGAGATCACGACTTGGTGCCACTTTTCAGGAATGATACCATTGGCCTCCAGTTTCCACGATTTTTTTCTTTTATCATCACCACCAAACGTGAGGGAACCATTCTCGTAAGCCAGCCGAAACGCTTCGCCTTTGACCTCGTTGCGAACAATACCGAAAAGCTCGCCTTTCTTGTTGGAGCGAGCCTCAAACCAGAGAGTCATTGTCCATCCTGCCAATTCGCCGACAGGCACGCCCCGGTAGTAGCCCTTGCTCATCGCAAGTCCGGAACCGAGAACTGGTAATCCGTTTTTTGGCGGTCGGGGCCGCCCCGTGTCAAACTCGACTGGCTCCTGAGCGGAAAGCAATCCTGCAAAAAATACGGTTAAAATCGCCAGTGGCACGCAGGTGGTCTTATAGATCGGTTTTTGCATTGTTTCGTTTGTTGTTGCTAAGGCTACGGAAAGGTCCGGGAAATATTGAATTGTGCTAGGGATTTGCTTTTACAAGGGAAAAATTCAAGCCGCTTGCGGCCCTTGGGTTGGATGAGGTGCAAGCCTCCCGAAGTGGTGTTTGGTCAGTATAGAGGTCATCTTTGTTCGTTGGAAATGAGCTTTAGGAGACAGGGCAAAAGACGAGAAAACCGAACTAGTGATTTGGGTTCTATCGGGAAGTTGTAACACTGACGGGTTCACCCTTTATTTTTGAGGTTTCGGGGCGTTTTCAACTCTCTTAAGCTGGCTTTCAGTGTCAAGTTCGGGAGGGGTTGAAGTAAGAAGGTTTTGTTTTTTAAGGAACTGATGCGCGGCAATAAGGGTTAGGTCACACCAGGGTTGCGCGTTGGCAAAGCCATGGCTCTGCCCTTCCGCAAGATGAAGTTCGACGGTATCATTGCTTAACGTGTTGATTTTCTCGTGTCGTGGATCCCAGCGTGTTTTCCAAGGGTCCTCACTGCCGAAAAACACAATCGCCGGGGGTAGGTCTTTGGATATAAAGTTTAACAAACTGACTTCAGGATCCTTGCGGTCTCCATTGCTATGGGCAGGGTTATAAAGAAGGTAAGCTATCGCGGAGGTGTCGATTTCTATAGGATCATTTGGATCGCTGAGGCCCGGGTTAAGCGTCGACAGCAGGCAGACATGCCCACCTGCCGAACCACCTCCTACAATGAGTTGCTTTGGATTCATGCCGAATTTAGCTGCATTTTCTCTGAACCAACGGATCGCACTTTTTGCGTCAGTGATACAGCGACGCTTGTGAGAGGAGCTCTCTTTCCTTTCCTCAGGTGTGATCAGTGAGTATTCAGCGGTTGCAGTGACTAATCCCTGAGTTGAAAAATATTGGCAGAGGGAGCGAAACTGCCCACGATCTCCTCCGGTCCACCCTCCACCGTGGAACATCAAAATGCCCGGGACCGGAGCATCAGAAACGTTTTGTTTTTTCGGGACGTAGACCTCTATCTTTTGTTCCTCATCGCGAATGGTTTTATAGGTGAAGATTTGTGCATCTACTACATCAGAGGGATTGAACAGGGCGCTATGCTCTTTGACATTTTTTGGTGCCGAAAGAGCTGTTAGGCTTAGTAGCGTGGCAATAGCGACCGCTGCAACTAAAACGCCGGGGTTAACTTTATCCAAGGAAGTGGAATGATTTTGGATTTTTTTCATAGATGAACTTCAGGAATCTGAATGTTTCGTTAGGACTGTATTTTTGCTTTCAATGATACTGTTCTTCATTTGTCCAGCAGGCTGGGCCGACCGGCTTCGTAATGGGCATTAATTTCTGTTTCTGACAGGGCTCGGCTCCAAATCGCCACCTCGTCCATCCGACCTTTGAACGCCCGCCTGGTGGGCTGGTATTGCTCCGGGATGTCGAGCCAGTTGCCCAGGCTGCACTTATCCGGCATCATCGGGTTCTCTTGTTGGGATTTCTGTTCCCATACCATTTCGCCATTGATATAGGTCCGGGTCATTTGATCGGTTCGCGAAATCAGCCCGACGATATGCTGCCAGCTATCCCGCTTTACAGGTTTTCCTACAAAGGCGGGAAACGATCTCATTTTGCCATTGAAATTTGCCCATGCCAGACCAGTGCGCTTGATTTGAAAGTGTAGATCACCGGGATCCCAGCCATTCGAATTCAGTAGAGCGTTATACTCGTAGTCCAGCCGATCCATCTTTACCCAGAAGCTAAGCGTGATTTCGTCGTATTCACCGGAGATGGTGAGGTCTACATAATCATTATCCCGATCGAATAGCAGTGCATCTTTTCCCGGCCAACGACCCGAAACCCAGCGCGCGCCCTGTATGGCTCCGTCGGTGGCAATACCTGCATCATTGACGAGATATTCCGGAGCATCGGGATTGTGAGTAAAGGAATAGAAGGCGATTAGCGACGGATCCTTTATGAAGTCGCGGCGCCAATCCTGCCAACGCGCGAAGCCTATCTCACCCGGCACGGGGAACTCGTCTTCCCGGGGAGCTTCGGCCTGTTGCCATTGATCATTCGTATACCGCATGGTTTGCCCCGATGTGACCGGGGACAGCAATTCGTTGGATTTGGCATCCTTCGCATTCACCAGACCATCAAATACATGAATCTTGCTCGCACCTGAAGCCCTGTCGACTGATACACCAAACTCCGTTCCGAGATCTTCGTAGTTTACTTCCGGGGCTGCTACAGTGAATCCTTCGGCGGAGGGAGGGATGACAGCACGCAATCCTCCATTCAGCAATTCCAGATTGAAGACATCGTGAAGTCGAAAGGTGACAGGGGCGCGCATTACCAGATCGGCGCCGTTTGCGAGACGAAAATGGATAGCACCGGACCCGAGGCGAAATTCACCTGTATCAAACTTCACATCGTCAGGGCCAAACCCTTTGGCAAACTCTGCGCCCGCTTCATCAACTAACAGACCGACAAATGAATCCGCTTCTGTAGGCAATTCCGGTGAGGAAGGCGGAAAATAGTTAACTAGAAACGCCAGCGCGAACATCACGGCGACTCCCCAGGGAACGATAGTTTTCCAATCACAAAGTGGACTGTACCCTGTACGGTCAGTGAGGGTACCCTGTACCCTCCGGGAGGGTACAGGGTACCTTGATACATTTTTATCAACGTCGGTCCCCTCCAAAAGGTCTACCAGATCAGCGACTGATTCTGTCGTTCCTTCTTCAGTCAGGAGTGAGGCGATCATCGCGTGATCCACGAGCTGCTCAAGCCGCTGACGATTGCCGCGCGAGAGCTCCTGAAGACGCTCTGCATCAGCTGGCGACAGCGAGTCGTCGACCGCCTGCTGCAGGAGTCGCTCAAATTCATTTTCGTCGGTGTCGTTCATTGGTTTCAACAGTTTCCTAGGTCGTTGCCTCGCTCTCAACCATCCGTTGCTCGATACACGAGCGCAGGGCCGTGCGGATTCGATAAAGCGTTTGTTTGATCGACCCGGCAGGACGTTCCGTTGTCCCGGCCACTTCATCGATTGATAGACCTTCGAAATAGCGCAGGTCCAACAGGCGCCGCGGGGTTGTCGGCAACTGCCTCAGGCAATGGTCGAGCGCCTCGCGACGAGGCTCCAGTTCCGCGAATCGTTCTTCCGCGACATCCGCCAGCTCTGTGATAAAACCCTCGTCAAACACGAGGCGGTCGCGGCTGTAAGAGCGCAGCCGGTTCATCACCTTGAAGCGGGTGATCTGGCTTGCCCAGGCCCAGAACGAAGTGCCCGGTTCAAATTGTTCCGCCTTTTGCCAAAGCACCAAGTTGACCTCCTGAACCAGATCATCGACATCCTCCGGCCGGACGAGCAGAGACCGAACAAACCCGCGCAATCGGCTTTGATGCTGCGCGATCAACTGAACCATTTCGGCCTGATGTTGTGATGATGAATCCATGCTTTTCACAAAGCAAATGTCCTCGTGGTGGATTTGGTCAACAAATTTGGGTGTTTTTTCTGAGAATTTTCACAAACCAGGTCCTGTTCACCCACACGAGACAGTGAATAAGGTCCCATTTTCTCATTGAGCGACAATTCGGCTGTCCCCATTTACGTATCATTGTAGCGGGTGGAGTCATGAATATGCCGGACACAGGAGGCGGGTGTTCCTGTACCTCTTTCCCTATGGCTTCCTCGGTGGTTCCGATTCTTGACTTTGGGTGCCTGAGTCCTATTTGCATCAATGCCAAGGTTGCCAAGTATTGAGTTTGAGGGTGCGATTTATCATGTTATGGCTCGTGGAAATCACCGGCGTAAGATCGTTTTTTCATAATAATTCCCGGGGACAGGTAATTTATTTGAGTCAAAATTGTTGATTTCCATGCTTATTCCAAATTTCTGAAATTATAAGCACGAAACGAGAATGATAATTCGCCTACCGCTGCGAATTTTATGTGACGGAAGATGGAAAAGGCAAAGCGCTGACAGACATCTTCGCCTGCTCCAGTGTCAGGCGTTACCTCTACGCTCATCCCGTCGAGAAAGTCGGAGAGGCTGTCCCGGTCGACGATAACTGTCTCAAAGGGGTGTGAATGAAAGTGAAGGACAATTTATTTCAGTATCCGCTCTTCACGAACAGATAGGGTTCATTCGATGAACGTACCCTGTTGGTTCGTAGTGAATTACGAACAGACATGGTATGTTCGTGAAATGATCAGTTCGGGTCTCAATTCAATCGAAGGCTCCTTTTGCCCGCCAGCTTCATTCACACCCGTCTCAAAGAGCAGGGGCAGTAGTGTGCCAATCCAAACTCATTCGGCCCGGCGAAAACAATTTTTCAATTAAAACGGCAGAATCGTCGGGTGCTGGCGATATGACTCCGAACAATCAACAGTCACTTATTTACGATTTTCACATGAAGGCAATACTCGCTCGTTTCATCGCTCCGGCCAAAAGTGCCATTAATCTTGTAATCATCGCTGTCATAGCGATGGGGCTTAGCACAGCTTCCGCCGAGGAATTCGAGGCCTTATTCACCGGCAAAGACCTGAGTGGCTGGGATGGCAAAGACGGCTTCTGGCGGGTCGAAAACGGCACGATAGTCGGTGAAACGACGGAGGATAATCCAACCGATGCCAACACCTTTCTCATCTGGCAGGGCGGCCAGGTCGAGGACTTTGAATTTTCCTGCCAGGTTAAATTCGCCGGCAACAATTCGGGAGTGCAATACCGCAGCGAGGCCGTGGGCGACGTCAGCGATTTTGCACTGCGCGGTTATCAGGCGGACCTGCATCCAAAACAGGAATATTTCGGCATGCTTTATGGAGAAAAATTCGGCAAACGCGGCATCATCGCCACGCGTGGGCAAAAGGTTGATGCCAAGGGCGACAAAGAGGCTGTCGAAGTGCTGGGCGAGGTGGGCGATGGAGCCGAGCTGAAAGGTGAAAAATGGAACACGCTCCGCATTGTCGCAGTAGGCAACCGGATCATTCATTTGGTCAATGATGTCGTGACGGTCGATATCACCGAGAACCACCCGGATGCGATTGCGCGGGGTTATCTTGGTTTGCAACTCCATCAAGGCCCGCCGATGAAGGTCGAGTTTAAGGACATCAACTATAGAAAACTGTCCGGAGCAGATGCACAGAAAACCCTGAAGACCGCCTCAGAGCTCCATGGAAACGCGGTAGCTTCGACCCTGGGCGCGACTGCGGCGGATCGCATTCGTTTACCCGAAGGTTTCGATATCGAGCTGCTCTACTCCGTTCCCCGTGATGACCAGGGCTCCTGGGTTGCGATGTGTCAGGATGATAAAGGTCGCTTCATCGTGAGCGATCAATACGGTGGCCTCTACCGTTTCCCGATCCCAAAAGCGGGTGAAACCATCGACCCGGCTTCCATTGAGCAAATCACCTACTCGCCCGAAGGGACGCCGGCCCGTATTAAAGACATAGATGCTGTTGAAGCCAAACCCCTCACCGATGAGCTGGCCAAACTTCCCAAGATCGGCCACGCCCAGGGGCTCTGCTACGCATTCGACAGTCTCTACGTGGTCGTGAACGCCCGCAACAGCTCAACCGGGTCCGGCGTGTTCCGTTTACTCGACACCGACGGTGATGATCAATTCGACACGATCAAAACCATCAAGGCACTCGCCGCGACAGGCGGTGAACACGGACCTCATGCGATTCTCCCTGCGCCTGATGGCAAGCATCTCTACGTCGTCATGGGAAACCAGACGGCACTGCCCGAAGACTACACGCACTCCCGCGTTCCTGAGGTGTGGGCGGAAGATCAGCTGTTTCCTTCCCTTCAGCATTTCATGGTCGGTGTCGAAGCCCCGCGAGGCCACATCGCCCAGATCGACCCCGAAGGTAAAACCTGGGAAATCATGGCGATCGGCTTCCGCAACCAGTACGACGCGGCGGTTAATCGTGAAGGCGAACTGTTCACCTACGACGCCGACATGGAGTGGGACCTCAACACCCCCTGGTATCGTCCGACTCGCGTGAATCACGTCATCGACGGCGCTGACTACGGCTGGCGCACCGGTTCCGGTAAATTCATGGACTACTGCACTGATACCTTTGGTGCTGCAGTCGACATTGGTCCCGGCTCTCCCACCGGTGTGAGCTTTGGCTACGGTGCCAAATTCCCTGCCAAATACCAAAACGCCTTTTACGTCTGCGACTGGTCGTATGGAAAACTTTACGCGGTTCACATGGAACCGAAAGGCTCTACCTATAAAGCAAGCTTCGAAGAATTCGCCGGTGCTCAGCCCTTGCCGCTCACTGACATTCTCGTGAACCCGGATGACGGTGCGATGTATTTCACCGTGGGCGGTCGTCGGGTTCAGTCGGGAATCTACCGGGTCACTTACACGGGTGACGAATCGACGGCTCCGGCTGAGTCTCTCCCCGGAGGCGAAGACCAGCGCAAACGCCGCCAGGCACTCGAGTCCTATCTCCAAACCGGAGCGAAGCAGGCAACTGACAAGGAACTCGACAAGATCTGGGCAGCCCTCGGCGCGCCTGATCGCGGTATCCGCCACGCTGCCCGCGCCGCTCTCGAAATGCAGCCTGCGGCCAGCTGGAAGGCCCGCATTGCAGGTGAGGAAAATCCAGTCGCCGCCACCGCCGCATTGATTGCTCTTGCCCGCATCGATGCAGAAAACTCCGCTTCCGACATTCTCGGGAAAGCGATGAGCCTTGACTACACCTCATTCAAGTCACGACAGACCCGTCTCGACATTCTTCGCAGCATCATGCTGACATTGACCCGAAGCGGCCAGCCGGAGGACGCAGTAAAAGCCAAACTCATCACCTGGCTCGGCGGTGTTTACCCTGCCAAAACACCCGATGAGAATCGCGACCTTTCCGCTTTTGCTGCTTTCCTGGAAGCTCCCTTTGCCGTCGAACGCGGCATGGCACTCCTCGCCAACGCCTCCGGTCAGGAAGAGCAAATTGGTTACGCACTCAACCTGCGCTACCTCAAAGACGGCTGGACACCGGAACTGCGTGAAACGTATTTCAAATGGTTCGTTCTCTCGGGCAACTACAAGGGCGGTGCCCGCCTCGCCAACTACCTCGCCGACATCAAGCAGCACGCAACCGAGTCCGTTCCCAAAAGCGACCTGACTCCGGCGCTCACCAAACTCATCGAGACGGCGCCCGAAAGCTCCATGCCGCAGTTCACCCTTGAGCCTCGCGAGTTCGTTAAGATGTGGACCATGGAAGACCTCGCCGGCGACCTGGGAGTCGGACTCGAAGGCAATCGCGATTTCGCCAACGGTCGCCAGATGTTCGGTGCCGGCACCTGCTACGTCTGTCACCGCTTCAAAGGGGAAGGCGGCGCAGTCGGTCCTGATTTGTCTTCGGTTGGCGGCAAGTTCAGCCCCCATGATTTGCTCGAATCCATTATCGATCCTGCGAAAGAAATCAGCGACCAGTACGGAGCGAGCAATTTCAAACTCAACGATGGAACGATCGTGAGTGGCCGCATCATGAATATGAAGCAGGACACCTATTGGGTGAACACCGACATGATGACTCCCAGCACCATTACCCATGTCAATGTGAACGATCTCGAATCCATTGAGCCCTCTCCGGTTTCGATGATGCCGCCCGGATTGATCAGCACCATGACGCCGGACGACATCCTCGACCTGCTCGCCTATCTCATTTCCGCTGGCGATCCGGAACACGAGTTGTTCAAAAACTGAGCCGAAGCACGAAAACAAAATCATGAAGAACCACAAAACCTTTTGGCCAGCATCCCTGTGCATCGCCCTTACCGCATTGACTATCGCTGCGGCGGCTGACAGCCAACCCAACATCATCGTTTTATTCGCCGACGACCTCGGCTACGGAGAACTAAGCTGCCAGGGAAATCCGGAAATCCCGACGCCCCACATCGATTCAATCGCGAACAACGGCGTGCGCTTTACCGCAGGCTACGTGGCGGGCCCCAACTGCAGCCCCTCCCGGGCAGGTCTCCTCACCGGGCGCATCCCGACGCGCTTCGGCTACGAGTTCAACCCCACAGGACCACTCAATGAAGAACCCGGATTCGGCTTGCCACCTGAAGAAATCACGATTGCCGAGTCCCTGCACGACGCAGGCTACACCACCGGCTTGATCGGCAAGTGGCACCAGGGAGGAACCGCCAAGTTTCATCCCTTTCGTCACGGCTTCGACGAGTTCTTTGGCTTCACTCACGAAGGCCACTATTTCGTTCCCCCGCCTTGGGATGGTGTGGAAACCCTACTGCGCCGCAAAGTGCTTCCAGGCGGCTCTACCGAGAAGGGGTATTGGTTTGGAGAGAAAAAACTCCATTTCCACAACCTTCTCGGTAACGAGCCTGATTACGACGCCAACAATCCCATCATCCGCGGCGGCCAACCCGTGGTTGAAACTGAATATCTCACTGACGCCCTCACCCGCGAAGCAGTCGACTTCATCGATCGTCACGACGACAAACCGTTCTTTCTCTACCTCGCTTACAACGCGGTCCACAGCCCGCTCCAGGGAGCGGACGCTTACATGGAGAAGTTCGCGCACATCACGGACATTCACCGTCGCATCTTCGCCGCCATGCTGGCGAACATGGACGACAGCGTTGGTGCGGTCATGGAGCAGTTGCGAAAATCCGGGCTCGAAGATAACACAATCGTCTTTTTCCTCAGCGACAACGGCGGCCCGACCAAAGAACTGACCTCCTCGAACCTCCCTCTCCGGGGATCCAAAGGCCAGATGTATGAAGGGGCGATTCGAGTGCCGTTCATGGTTCAGTGGAAAGGCAAAATTCCTGCCGGCGGGGTCTATGAAAAGCCCGTCAGCTCCTTCGATATTTTTGCGACTGCCGCTGCCAACAGCGCCGGAACCACTGCGCCGAAGCAGGTCGAAGGGGTGGATCTGATTCCTTATCTTACCGGCGAAAACGAAGGGACTCCCCACGAAACCCTCTTCTGGCGTCAGGGCGGAAGGACGGCGCTGAGACACGGCGATTGGAAGCTGCTGCGAATGGGCGGAAAATTCGAACCGGGCAAGGCGAAATGGGAACTCTACGATCTCTCGAAAGATCTTTCCGAAGAAAATAACCTCGCCGCCGCCGAGCCTGGGCGCCTCGCTGAATTGGTCGAGATATGGGAGAAGCACAACAGTGAAATGAGCGAGCCTTTGTTCCAAACTCGGTAGACCGGGGGCGTGCTGACATACCTTTAAATAAAGTGAAGACATTGAAAATGAAAAAGAATCACGATCATCGTCTCGAATCCTGAATCACCCAACTAGAGGAAGCTCATATAATCAAAAAAATTAGCATGATCTACCGAAAACTTAGCCTGATAGGGCTCCTTCTTAGTCTCATCGCACAATATTCCATTGCAGGAGACAGACCCAACATCCTCTTGATCATGGCGGATGACCTTGGGTTTTCCGATTTGGGTTGCTACGGTGGTGAAATAGCGACGCCCAATCTCGACTCCGTCGCCGAAAATGGACTTCGCTATACTCAGTTTTATAATACGGCTCGATGCTGGCCGACGCGCGGCTCATTGCTCACCGGGTTTTATGCGCAGCAAGTTCGACGCGACAGCATCCCTGGCGCGGTCTCAATCAACCAGGGAACAAGGCCCGACTGGGCTCCCCTTCTCCCTCGATATTTGAAACCAGCGGGCTATCGCTCCTATCATTCCGGGAAGTGGCATATCGATGGACTGCCTGTAGAGGAAGGGTTTGATCGCTCCTACTACCTGCAAGATCAGGACCGTTTTTTTACACCCGGTAAACACCGGAAGGATGATGTTCCGTTACCTGTAGTGAAAAAAGAAGACGGTTACTACAGCACCATAGCACTCGCCGATCATGTCATAGAAGTCCTCGACGAGCATAAAACCAAACATAGCGAACAGCCCTTTTTCCACTACCTGGCCTTTTCCGCACCCCACTTCCCGCTCCATGCGCTGCCGGAGGATATCGCGAAGTATCAGGAACTCTACCAGGTCGGATGGGATGTGATTCGCGAAAGACGATGGGAAAAGATTCGCGAACTGGGACTCCCTGTAGGGGATAAACTCTCGGAGGTGGAACGTGAAATCGGCCCTCCCTACCACCGTCCCGAACCTTTCGAAGTTCTGGGATCAGGGGAAGTCAACAAACCGGTCCCGTGGGATTCACTGACCGATGAGCAACAGAAATTCCAAACCAACAAAATGGCGATTCACGCCGCAATGATCCATCGGATGGACATTGAGATAGGCCGGGTTTTTGAGCAAATCAAACAAATGGGCCAGTGGGAAAACACTCTCGTCATGTTCCTGTCTGATAATGGCGCTTCGGCAGAGATCATGGTCCGCGGCGATGGACACGATCCGGCTGCCTTCCCAGGTTCCGCAGCGACTTACCTCTGTCTTGGCCCCGGTTGGTCGACCGCATGTAACACTCCCTTTCGCCGCCACAAAACGTGGACCCACGAAGGTGGAATAACGACTCCAATGATCATCTCCTGGCCTGAAGGTATTGCCTCTCGCGGAGAGCTGCGAACCACTCCGGGGCACGTCATCGATGTCGTGCCCACGATCCTCGATATCACTGGAGCGAACGACCTTGCTACTGATGGCCCTGATTCTCCGGGAAAAAGTCTCGTCGCCACTTTTGCTGAAAATTCTACAGTCGAGAGAAGCCATCTCTGGTGGTTTCACGATGGCCACAAAGCCATCATGGAAGACGGATGGAAAGCGGTAGCTGCCAACGGAAAAAAATGGGATCTCTATGATCTTCGCGCCAATCGCGCTGAGGCCATTGACCTTTCGGGAGAAGAACCCGAAAAGGTCATTGAGCTAGTCAAGATTTGGGATGATCAACTCGCCGAATTTAAAGGCCTCGCCCTTTCTTCGATGTCAGAAGAAGAGGCCGAAGCCCAAAGAGAAGCAATGGCTCGAGGCCGAAGAAATAGTTCCGCTCAAAGAGATGCTCTACCTCCAAAAAAGCAGTCGCTGTTCAATGCACAAAGCTTCGAAATCAAGGGGCATCCAGCGTTTGTGATGAACCCGGAGAATCCCGCTCCAGGCAAGCCGTGGATTTTCTATGGACCCACTCTCCCCGGCTCTCCCGACCGTGCCGAGAGCTGGATGCATCAGCAGTTTTTGAAAGTCGGTATCGCCGTCGCTGGAGTCGATGTCGGTGAAGCTTACGGAAGCCCTGTGGCACTCCCTGTATTCGACGATCTATACACGAAAATGCAGGAACTCGGTTTTGCCAAAAAGCCGATCTTACTGGGGAGAAGCCGTGGAGGGCTTTGGGTAAGTAGCTGGGCGGTAAAAAATCCAGAGCTCGTCACCGCGATCGCAGGTATTTATCCCGTGTATGACGTATCGACCTACCCCGGCTTGAAACGAGCCGCGTCGGCCTATGAAATGACGGCTGAGGAGCTGGAGACGAGATTGCCGGAAGTGAACCCTGTCGAGAAAGCTTCTATTCTGGCGAAGCATAAAATACCGGTTTTCATTATCCACGGCGAAGAAGATACGGTCGTTCCGCTCGCAGAAAACTCCGGTCGTCTCGAACAAATCTATAAGCAAAACCAGGTTGGAGACCTCATCACCCTGGTACGAGTCAAAGATCAGGGGCATAGTTTTTGGCCCGGCTATTTCAATAACCGGGAACTGGTCGATTTCGTCATCAAGAAGGCACTAACCAACAAATAGAGACACATGAGAAACCTATTTATCCTGACAACGGTCGCTGTGCTTGCAGGCTTCGCGACGGTGCAGAGCCAGAGTGCAGCGGAGTCACCAGCAGCGGAGTCTGCAGGGTTGATCGTCAAAGATGGGATTCTGCATCGTGACGGCGAGCCTTATCGGGGTGTAGGAGCAAACTACTTCGACTTGTTCTACCGGGTTCTAAAGGACGGCTCCGATACTTCCCACGACGAGGGGCTAAGGAAGCTGTCAGCCGCAGATATCCCGTTTGTTCGCTTCATGGCGGGTGGGTTTTGGCCTGTTTATTGGGATCTCTACCTTCAGGACAAGGAAGAGTATTTCAAACGCATGGATGCAGTCGTTCGATCCGCCGAGAAGCATAATATCGGTTTGGTTCCGTCGCTGTTCTGGAACCTAGCAACATTCCCGGACCTCGTTGGGGAACCCATGGATCAACTGGGGAATGAGAAGAGCAGGACGATTGCGTTCATCGAGCAATACACCACCGAGCTTGTGCAGCGGTACAGGAACTCTCCCGCAATATGGGGCTGGGAGTTTGGGAACGAGTACAATTTGCATGCGGATCTGCCGAATGCGTCCAGCCACCGGCCCAAGATTGTGCCCCAGTTGAAGACGGGGCTCGAGCGAACCTCAAGGGACGACCTGTCGTCGGATGCCATGCTTACTGCTTTCGGGTACTTCGCGAGAACGGTTCGCAAGCACGACGCGCATCGCATTTTGATCACCGGAAATTCGATTCCAAGCCGTTCCGCGTTTCATAATTCGAGTGAGAAGAGCTGGAAACCGGACAATAGAGCTCAGTTTGAAAGCGTCCTCAGACGCGATAATCCATCGCCTTACGATGTGACCTGCGTCCATCTGTACGGCAACGATGGACAGGGCGGCACCAAGAGTATCTCGGAGTTGGTGGAGACCTTGCAGGAGATCGCCGGCCGCACCAGGCAGCCACTGTTCATCGGAGAGTTTGGGGCACCCAAGACCCTTGGGCCGGAAGATGAGAAGGCTCTGTTTATCGAAATGCTGAAAGCCATTGAGGAGAACCATGTCCCTCTTTCGGCATTCTGGGTGTTCGACCATTCAGGGCAAGATAAGGACTGGAACGTATCCTTTGAGAATGAGAGAGCCTACATGCTCAAGCTTGTGGCGGATCTGAACCAACGGATGAAATCGACCGATCCTACCCACCAAGCCGAAAAAGCCGGAGCTGAACAACCCGCGACTGCTCCGAAATCGAAAGCTGAATGAAGACTGGAAAATGTATCCCTGCATTGGAGGTGCGCTGCCCGTAGCGGGTGGCAGTCCTTCGGACGTTTGACAAGAAAAGACACATGAAAAATATACCAATCCTGGCAACGGCCGCGGTGCTGGTGCTTGCAGGCGTCGCGACGTTGCAGAGCCAGAGTACAGCGGAGCCTTCCGCCCAGACAACGGAATCTTTCACCATCGCGGTTTTGCCTGATACCCAGTTTTACTGTGATGTAAGGCACAAGTTATCTGCCAAGTGGGGCAATGGAGATTTGCGGCGCTACTTCTTTGAGCAAACGGAATGGGTGCGCGACAATCAGGAGCGACTCAAT
The DNA here is from genome assembly GCA_913058215.1 of uncultured Verrucomicrobiales bacterium. Classification (GTDB taxonomy): domain Bacteria; phylum Verrucomicrobiota; class Verrucomicrobiia; order Verrucomicrobiales; family DEV007; genus Arctic95D-9. The sequence goes on along the minus strand of CAJXQE010000084.1, from coordinate 614 downwards.
ATCGCCTTTCTCGTCCACGAAGGAGATATCGTGCAGGGGGACGTTCCCGAGGAATGGGCCATCGCCAAGGAAGCCATGTCTGTATTGGACGGAAAAGTGCCCTATTGCATGTGCCTGGGAAACCATGACATGGGTTTTGAGAAGGCGGACAATAAGTATGGCGGTAATATCGGCGTCAACCGGACCACGCATTTCAACACCTACTTTCCTCGGGAGAAATTCGTAAAACGACGCGAGTTTGGCGGCACTTGCGATCCGGATCGCCACGACAATTCCTGGTATCACTTCGAGGAAGCAGGGATGAGCTTCCTTATTGTTGCTCTTGAATGCAAACCGCGCGATGAAGTGCTGGATTGGGCAAATAAAGTCGTCTCGGAGCACCCTGACCACCGTGTCATTGTCCTGACGCACTCCTACCTGAGGGGGAACAAGACGAGAACCACCAACAGGCTGAAACTCAAAGGCAACAACGGCGAGCAGATGTGGCAAAAGTTCGGCAGGAAGCACAAGAACATGTTCATGGTTCTCTGCGGTCACTTCAGTGCAGAGGCCGTTCTTACCTCCACCGGAGATCATGGCAACCGGGTCCACCAGGTTTTGAGCGACTACCAGGG
>CAJXQE010000083.1 GCA_913058215.1 uncultured Verrucomicrobiales bacterium | reverse complement strand
AGATCTCCACTATCCTCTTCGTCGGCAGCGTCAGATGTGTATAAGAGACAGGTAAGATTCTTCCAGGTATCCGTTTCTTTTACGAGCGAGTAGGCCGTGGCCCCGGAAACGGAAGTGATCGCCAATGCCGTCAGAACCTTTCTTCGTTCGAATATTGTCCCACGGGTTTCTGCTTCGGCGGCCGGGATTTCAGCTTCATCGAATGAGGCGGCGCAATCGTCCGTCTCGGACTCGGTGTTGAAGGATTCGGGAATCATGATGTGTTGAAAGAGGGGATCTCTTTGATAACTACACTGGTTTTTCGTTCAATCTTTCATTTATTGGAATTGATTTCACCCTCTTGTATTGCCGATTGAACAGGGTTGAACACGATATGGACCTATTATTTGAATTCCCTCACAGAGTTTTCACTTTCAGGGTGGACCAGTTGCCATCCCCGTCTTCCCGGGCACCAATGATCGCCTGCCCTGCATACCCCGGGAGTCGGCAGGAGGATTTGGATTTCAAAGGAATCCAGGTTTTTTACTTCTTATCCTTGGTCGGATCGTAAAAAATCCGGATGTCAGCATCATCAGTTCCGAGCAATTCGAGAGCTCGTTTCAGAGAATAGCGGGTCGACAGATTGGGATTCTTGTTGTCGTTAAGGAAGATGTTTTTTCGACCGACCACATCAATTGTTCCAGCATTCTTGAGAACACGGAACAATTCCTTGGTTGCTCCACTGAGAATGATGTCGCGATCGTGTTCGCGTAGAAAGTGAATCAATTCCTCGAGAGCCATCACACTTGTTGCATCGAGGTGACGGGCATTTTTCATTCGGAGAATGATAATACGGAGCGCCGGGTCGAGAGCTGTTTTTTGAATCTGGGTGCGGAAAAGCTCTGCGGCACCGAAGAACAGATCGCCTTCGACGTGCACAATCGAAATAGCAGGGACAGGGCGCGCTCGTTTTTCTCCCGCTTCCCGCAGTTCTCCCTCTTCGCCTCCCACTTCGTATTCGGCCAGATAGGGTTTACTGGCGGCGCGGAGATACAGCATGATGGAAATCCCGACACCCAGAAAAATTGCGACATTCAGAGGGAGGAGCAGCGCCGAGAAAAAAGTCGTGACGAGCACCGTAGCATCGGCCGTAGTGGCGAAGAGCGAAATTCGGATGTTCTTCCAGCTGATGACGGAAACAGCGATGCCGATCACCAGAGCAGCGAGACAACATTTCGGAACAAGCCCCATATATTTTCCCAGCAAAATTGCGCCGAGGACGCAGAAAACTCCGCTGATGATGCTGGAAAGCCTGGAGACTGCACCACTCGAGAAATTTAAAGCAGAACGGGTCAGTGATCCGGAGGCAGGCATTCCTCCGGTGAGAGAATTGGCGACATTGGCAAGGCCTACACTGAGCATGTCCTGGTTCACATCGGGCCGGTCACCAACCCGGCTTGCGAGAGTCTTCGACATGACTGAATTTTCCAGCGACGCCAGAAAGGCGATGGAGAATGCGATTCCAATGAGGCGACTGACATCGGAGAAGAATCCCTGTCGACTGATCGAAGGGAGGCGGGGAGTGAGGTCTTCGAGGCTGAATGACGAAAATGTGGCCACTTCCCAACCGGCATAATGTTTCAGTGCGGCATAAGCTCCTGACATTACGAGAAGTGAAATGGCGAAGACCGGAAGCTTTCGAAAAAATTTAGAGAGGACAATCCAGAAGGTGAAAGTGATCAGGCCGAGAGCGAGAGGCTGCCACTGGGTTTCTCCGGCCTTTGCCAGGGTGGCCTGCATGATCGTAAAGAAGGTTTTCGGGCCGTGTTCGATTCCCGAGGACCCGGGGTCGATTCCCATAAGGTGCCTCATTTGGTTGGCAACGATCAGAATGGCGGCGCCGCTAATGTATCCGACAACGACACTTCGACTGATGTATTGAATGAGATCACCAATCCGTAGAAAAGCGCCGGCCATTAACAGCAGGCCGACAATCAGTACCAGCATCGGAAGGAAAAAGAGCCGGTCTTCCGGTTGAAAAGCGGCGAAGGAGGCAAACAGCATGAAGGCTGTCGCGTTGGTCGGTCCGAGAATGGTGTGTCGGGAGCCGGCGAAGAGCGGGGCGATCAGAGCTGCTACTGCTCCCGAGACAATCCCATATTGAATAGGAAGTTCGGCAATTACGGCATAGGCCATGCCTTGAGGGAAGGCAAGTAGAGCGACATTAAGGCCCGACCCAAAATCGTTCCGCAACCCCGTGGCACTGTAATTCTTAAATCCGCTCCGTATAGGAAGAGGGTCAATCGGATTGTCTTTTACAAAAGACGAGAGACGGGTGGTGAGCCGTCTCAGTAACCAGCGGAATTTTCTCATCAAAGCGCAGTGATTCCACTATTCGACGGGAACACCGATCAGGCAACCGTCGGCTTACTTCTTTCTGGTTTTCGATCCCCCATCACGATTCGATGCACCCATTGACTGATGTCATCGAGAATCAGGTAAACGCAGGGAACGAGAATCAGGGTGATGACCGTGGCGAAAAGAATTCCGAAGCTGAGCGATACGGCCATGGGAATGAGGAACTTTGCCTGAAGGTCTGTCTCAAGAAGCATGGGAGTCAGCCCTGCAAACGTCGTCATGGAAGTCAGAAGAATAGGGCGGAAGCGGGCGGCTCCTGCTTCGCGCGCGGCTTCTCTCACGCTTAGTCCCCCGGCTCGCTTCCGATTTACATAATCCACCAGAACGAGACTGTCATTCACAACCACTCCGGAGAGAGCAATGATTCCGCACATACTCATGATGCTGAGATCAAATCCAAGAAGAGCATGCCCGGCAATGGCACCGACCAGACCGAAAGGGATGACTGACATTACAATGAGAGGCTGAATATAAGACCGAAGCGGCACCGCCATGAGGATATACATGCCAAGTAAGGCGAGAAAGAATTTGGTCATCATCTCCTGAACGGACTGCTTCTGATCTTTTTGCTCCCCCTGAAATGCAAAGCGAACCCCGCTGTATTCCTGCTCGATTCTTACGAGCGCTCCCAGCTCACCTGGAGGAACTGGATCTTTCCCGGTCTTTTCACGAATGAGTGATTTGATGTTTGCTGCCCATCTCGCGAAGTAACCCTCCGGCTTGCCGGTTTTCGTCAGGCTCTGCACCACTTCATTCGCATTTGTCCCCAGCGTTTTATCCACATCCGCAGTAATTCGAATCGCCCGCTGCTGGTCGGTTCTTTGAATCGATGAAGCAGCCCTCGAAAAGCGGCCTGTGGCGACTTCGGAGAATGGGACTTCGCTTCCATCTGCAGTCCGGATTTTCATTTGCTCGAGATCGGCCAGTGATTTTCGCTCCTCCTCTGGATAACGGACGAAGACTTTTACTTCGTTTTTGCCACGTTGCAGACGCTGGATTTCCTCTCCGTAGAATCCCTGCCGCACCTGGGTGGCCACATCATTCAGGCGAAGCCCGAGAGGTTCGGCTCCGGGCTTGAGCTCAAGTTTGAGTTCCCGTTTGCCTTCGATGTTTGAGTCGGAAATGTCGATGACACCTTTAAAAACTTTCAGTGCTGCCTTTACCTCGTTCGCGGCTTTTTCCAGTTGGCCCATGTCGGAGCCGACCAGTTCCAGATCAATGGCATTGCCGCCGCTGGCAGCTTCGGTGGAGAAAACGAGTTCGACTGTGCCGGGGATTTCACCAACCAGCTCCCGCCATTTGGAAACGACATCGCGGGCGAGGAAATCACGGTTCTTTGCGGGCTGAAGTTCCAGGGTGACTTCACCAATATTTGACGCTGTGGACATTCCGCCAATCGTGTCGAATCCTACCTGGAAAGGTTGGGTTCCGATACTGGTGAGCATGTGGCGAATCACTCCATTGCCTTCTTTGTCTTTGAAATGGGTATTCAATTCGAAAGCCATTTCCTCGATGCGGCTCACGGCGGCAGCGGTGTCTTCGAAGGCGACTCCCTGAGAGAGCTTTAGCTTTGCCACTGCGACATCCGCTTCTACTTCAGGGAAAAATTTAAAATTGATCCAACCACTTCCAACAGCCCCAGCCGCAATAATAAAGATCGAGATGAAAGCAACGAGTACCAGGTAGCGGGCATGCAATGCATGGTGAACTAGCGGTCGGTAATATTTCTCGACAAACTTCTCCAGTCCCCGGGAGAAGAAATGCTGAAACTTCATAATGGGCCCCGGCTTCTCGTCTGGATCGAAAGGCTTGAGCAAGGCGAGGTGAGAGGGAAGAATCAACTTTGACTGAATGAGCGAGAAGAGAAGGGTAGGGATGACAATCAGAGGAATGTTGGGCCAGATCTTCCCACTGACACCGCTCAGCCCCAGCATTGGAGTAAAGGCCATTGCCGTTGTGAGGATTCCGAATATCACGACGACCCCGACTTCGTGAGTCCCGCGCGGGGCAGCCAACTTTGGGTCTTCCCCTTTTCGCATTCGGCTATAGACATTTTCACCAACAACGATGGCATCATCCACGACGATCCCAAGAACGAGGATAAAGGCGAAGAGCGAGATCATGTTGATGGAAATTCCCGTGTAGGGCATCATCCAGATCGCCCCGGCAAATGAGACCGGAATTCCAAGCGCAACCAGCAGGGCCAGGCTGGGGCGGAGAAACAGCGCCAGAACAACCGCCACTAAAATGAGTCCGAAGATTCCGTTTCGAGCGAGGAGATCAAGTCGGCCGGATAGAAAGAGAGAATCATCCCGCCAAATTTCCAGACTCACCGTTTCAGGAAGTCTTTTCGGCATCACATCGTTTACGAATGTCTTCACCGTGTTTGCGATCTCAAGGGTATCCTCGTTTCCGACACGGAACACACTGATGATAATCGCGGGACGTCCATTGAAACGGGAATCCACCCGGTCCTCTTCGAATCCGTCGCGAATAGTGGCAATGTCAGAGAGTTTTACTTGAGAACCATCCGGCCGTGTAATGACAGTGATGGGGGCAAATTCTTTTGCTGTGTAGCGCCGGGCCTCGGTTCGAATCAGAACTTCGCCGGCATTGGTTCGAACAGACCCTCCGGGGAGATCGAGTGACGACCGGCGCACGGCATTGGCGACCATCTCGAAAGTGAGTCCATACTGCCGGAGCGTTTGTTCGGAAACCTCGATGGAGATCTCATATTCCCGAATGCCGGCAAGCACAGCCTGAGTCACTTCGGTTTCCCCGTCTTTGTAGGAAAGGAGTTCAGTCCTGACGGTTTCCGCAATTTCGCGGAGGGACTTTTCATCGGTATCGGATGACACCGAAATACTGACAACTTGAGCCTTAATCAGCAGTTCCTCGAGAATCGGTTCCTCAGCTCCCTCGGCGAAATTCTGAATCGCATCGACGCGCGTTTTGACGTCATCCATCACGTTGCGGACGTTGAATCCGACTCCTACCTCGATGGTAAGGGATCCAACATTCTGACTTGCAACTGAGCGGACCGAATCGATTCCGTCGACGTCCTGAATAGCTTCTTCAATTGGGACGATGATTCCTTTTTCTACCTCTTCCGGAGTTGCGGTGGGGTAGGGAACGCTGACGAGAATGGCATCAATGGAAGTCTCCGGAAAGATCTCCTTCTTCATCGTCGGCCAGGTCATCACGCCCAGCACAAAGATGAGCAGCATGAGAAAATTTGCGGCGACGTGGTTCTTACTGAACCAGTTGATAACTCCTTCCATACTCTTGTTAGTTGGTCAGGGTTTTACCGAAAGTCCGGCTTCGGCAGGCGCTTGTTCCTTCTGGTCTTTTTCGCTTGTCGGCGTCACTTTAACTCCTTCTCGCAGATTAGGCAGTTCAGTAAGGCTGATTCGCTCGCCTTCTTTGACTCCGGCCGAGACAAGTATGTCGTCTCCGTCCCGGCGGATAATCTCGACGTCGCGATAGCGGAGTTCATCATTCTCATCCACAATCACGATACGCTTGAGATCAAGAAAGGCGCTGAATGGAATTCGGGTGGCTTTCGGCAATGTCCTTCCTGTAATTTTTGCCTGTATAAAAAGCCCCGGCTGAAGAGCTACTCCTTCGCCGACAGACTTCGGATCAATCGAAGCAATGATGTAAAGAGATCGGGTCGCGCGATCGATTTCCCGTTCCGTCCGACTGATTTCTCCATCCCAACTCTGAGTAATTCCAGCAGAGGTGGCTGTCACCTTTATCTTACCTTTTGGGTTTCCCTTTTCGTCCGACTGAAGAAAGTGTGCATCATCGATCGACATGGGAAGCCTCACCTCGAAAGAGCTTGTCTGGAACATCTCCGCAACCGGCATCCCCGGAGAAACAAAGCCTCCGAGCTCAACCATGGTCGATGAAATAGTGACAGGGAATGGAGCGGTGATTTTCGTGCGCTTGAGATCGCTTTGGGCTTTCGCGACCATCGCTTCAGCGGAAGCGAGTTTTGCTTCAGCGCTTTTCAGTTGGGGAATGCGAAGAACCAGCGAATCCGGTTTCTTACCTCCACCCAACTTTTTCCAGTCCCTTTCCGCTTGAGCTGCACGGGCTTTTTCCTGGATGAGAACCGCTTCCATATCAGCGACTGTGGATTCGGCCTGAGCCAGTGCCGCCTTGTAGTCGGAATCTTCCAATTCAAGAAGCACATCGCCTACAGCAAAACTTTCTCCGGACTCGAACTTTTTGTTCACATTGACAATTTTCCCTGCCACTTCAGCGGCGAGTTGAATGCGGCGAGTGGACTGGATGACCCCCTGCGAAGGCAGATCCACTTCGACAGGCTCGTAAACTGCGGTCAGCACATTGACGGCCGGCAAGCTCACCTTGTCATCGTTCTTCTCCGCCTCCGGCTTGGTGATGAAAAGTAAGACGCAAAGACCCACTCCTCCGAGAAATATGGCAAGGCCTGTCAGGATTTGAAATGGTCGATTCATGTATCGTTTACCTCCTTATGAGGGGGCGCTTCGTAGGGCTGGAAGCTTCCTCCCAGGGCCAGGTAGAGATCGACCCGGTTTTCAAGGCGGAGTCGTTTCAGTGCGATGAGCTGGGACTTTCTGTTGAAGGTCGCCTGTTGCGCTGTCAGGACAGTCAGAAGATCGCCCGTTCCCCCGTTATACTCCTGCAGGGCGCGGTTGTAGGCTTCATCAGACAATTGTGCCGCCCTCGATAGTGAACTGATTCTTTTGGAGAAAAACCCTTCTGCTGCGAGAGCGTTCTCCACTTCGGCAAAAGCGGTCAGTGCGGCCTGCTCGAAATTCGCGGCCGACAGATCGATCTCGGCCTGCCGCCTTGCTTTTCCTGCGCGGAGAACGCCTCCACGAAATATCGGTTGAGCCAGGTTCCCGGCGAGGCTCCAAACGCTGAAGCTGCTGTCGAGAAGATCACTGATTTGTTCAGAGGAAGTCCCACTGCTAGTGGATAAACTGATTGCGGGAAGAAGAGCTCGCTTGGCTTCGAGGAGCCTTTGATCTGCTGCTGCAATGCGCCGTTCTGCTGCGGCAAGGTCCGGTCTTCGATCCAGCAAGGTTCCGGGAAGACTCACGGGCCCTTTGGAGGGGAAGCCGGGCAATGAAGCGGACTTTCCGGTTCGGGCTGCCGGATATTTTCCTGCAAGAACTTCCAACTGTCGGGACGCACGACCGATCAATTCCTTCCGTGCTTCGAGGGTGTCTTCTGCTGTGGCAATGTCCGCCTCGGAGAGCAGAAGTTGAGATGCGAGACTTTGCCCTCCTTCATCGAGCCCATTTTCGAATCGTTCTCTTATTGAACCCTCAGTCTCCTGGAAAACAGAGAGAGTTGCGTGAGCTAACATGAGTTGATCCTTTGCTTCGGCAAGGGCGAGCCAGCCTTTCACGGCCTGCCCTGCGATGGAAAGTTGCGCGGTGGCGCGATCGAATTCCGAGGCTTCAAACTCTGCCATCGCAGCGGTCTCCGCAGCCTTGACCCGCCCCCAGAGATCCACTTCCCAGCTGATATCCAGTGAAAGCCCGAACTGATTGTTAGTGTTAGAGAGAATTCCTCCTCCTCCCCCTCCGCCGGGACCGCTGAATGGGAATCCAATGAAATTTTGTTTGGAGCGACGATTCGTAAAGTTGCCGTTGATCTGAGGGTAGAGATCCGCACCCGCGATTTTGGCATTCGCGAGAGCGATCTCGAGTCGTGCCCTTGCCGCTTTCAGGTCCCGGTTATTTTCCAGGGCTTCCCGGACGAAGGCAGACAAGTCTTTGTCTTGGAATTGATCTACCCAGAATGTGTCGGGAAAGTGAGCGGGCCGGAATCCGTCGCCTGCTACCCAGTGAGCGGGGATTTCGAGTTGAGTGAGATGTTTTGCATCCGGCGGCGAAACGGCGGAGCAGCTGGTAAAAAGAAAGCAGCCTGCTAAAAGAGCGGCGAGGACTGCATTCTTTCCGGCTCGTTTCTTTACCGGGGCGGCTTTCATGCCACCGGCAGTATATTGAATCAGTTGCTCAAGAGTCTCTTCTGCTTCAACGGTTGGAATGCGACCACGCGAAAAGAGGACCAGCTGTGATCCCTTAGCCAGAGCATGCAAAAGAGTTCCCACGGATAAGTGAAGTCTCCAAAAGACATCTGTTTCATCGAGGTGAGGGAGGCTGTTCAGCAGGGCCGTAACAAACCGGTCTGCCACTTTCTCGAAAAGGCGAAGCAGTGTCTCCGGCGAATGCATTTCTCCTTCGGACAAACAACGACCTGCCAGTTTAAGATAGACCTGCGAGTTGTGATTTGCTCCACCCAGTTGATTGACCACGGGGCGGAAGAAGGCGTCGAGAACTTCTCTGATTGGAACGGGCTTACCCTTGGCTTCGGCTTCGGCTTCGGCGATATCGAGCGAAGAGAGGCGCTCTTCATTGATGGGACCAACGACGCGGGTCAAAACCTCAAAGATGAGTCCGTCCTTGCCACCAAAGTGGTAATTTACCGAGGCAAGGTTTACGCCTGCTTCAGTGGTGATACGCCGCAAGGAAACCGCGCGGAATCCGTTATCGGCGAATAGCGATTCTGCTGCATCGAGAATGCGGTCCCGTGTTTCATTGGAGGCCGCAGGAGTTTTAGCGTTCATGGTCAAAACTGTTTCAAACAACTGTTTAAAACGGACGTTTGAATAGCGCAAGTGGAAAATGTCTATCTCCCTGCTTTTTACGTTTCCTGAGAGTAATTGGATGCACCGTCTCCCCAGGCGCCACCACCGGGAGTATTGATTCGCAAGGTATCGCCCGGATCCGCCTGAAATGCAGCGATCCCACTGAGCGGGCCACCATTCAAAGTCTGGGCTCCGCACTTTCCGCTGCCCCCGCCTTCGAGCCCGTAAGGCGCTTCGATGCGATGTTGGGTGAGAAGAGATACCCTGACATTGCTCAGAAAGGTCAGCTCCCGAATGATTCCGTCACCTCCTTTGAATTTTCCTTCTCCTCCTGACTTGCTCCGGATCGAAAACTGCTCCAGCCGTACCGGGTAGCGCGTTTCCAGGATTTCCGGATCGGTGATTGCCGTGTTGGTCATGTGGGTGTGGACTCCGGAAGTTCCGTCGTAGCCATCGCCTGCTCCCGATCCCCCGCAGATGGTTTCGTAGTATCCGAAAGTCTCGTCCCCGAAGATCAGGTTGTTCATCGTTCCCTGGGAACAGGCCTGGATCCTCAGTGCTTTGAGAAGGGTGTCGACTATCCGTTGACTGGTTTCAACATTTCCGCCAACGACTGCGGGACACAAGTTCGGGTCCTTTGAAAATTCGGGATTCAGAAAACAGCAGGGGAGTCTGATTTCGACATTCACCAGCATGCCTTCATTGAGGGGAAGTTCGCTTTGCGTCCAGAGGCGAAGCACATAAAGTATGGCGCTTTGAACAATGGCAGGCGTTGCGTTTAGATTTCCGGAATGGTTTGGAGAAGTGCCTTCAAAATCAATGATCAGTCTGTGATCTACGACTTCCAGTTTTACAGCGATCGTGCTGCCATCATCGAGATTCTCTTCAGCGATTGCTGATCGAAATCCGGTCGTTTCCAAATGTTGTAAGAGCACATTATCACTTTGGCGGGTAAGAAAATTCAGCTGTTCCAACACGGTGATGGCCCCGTTGTCCTGGAGAAGTCTTTGTAAAAGTTCTACGCCCCGAAGATTAGCAGCAAGCTGTGCGTTGAGATCTGCCAGGTTGTCGGAGATTTTTCGTGTTGGAAAAGGTGACTGTGTCAGCAGTTTCTCTACAGAGTCGAAACAGGATTGCCCGGCCTTGATGAGATGCTGAGGGAAAATGACGACGCCTTCTTCCGCGAGCTTGGCCGCATTCGGTGGCATCGAGCCTGGCGAAATTCCGCCGATCTCAGCGTGATGGGCGCGATTGGCAACAAAGCCGACCAAAGTTCTACCATCGTGAAATACAGGAGTGATCAAGGTCACATCCGGAAGATGCGATCCGCCTACGCCCGGGTGATTGGTGATAATCGTATCGCCGGGTTCAATGGCCACCATTTTCATGACTTCTCGAACACAAAGACCAAGAGCGCCGAGATGAACGGGAATGTGGGGAGCGCTTGTGATGAGGCTTCCTTCTGCGTTGAGCAGGGCGCAGGAAAAATCGGCCCGTTCTTTAACGTTGGTGGAAATGGCAGAGCGCTGCAGCATGGTTCCCATTTCCTCCACAAGATGGTCAAAACGGTGACGGAACAATTCGCGAGTCACTTCAAGAGGTCGCGAACTCCCTGTTTCCATAGCTGTGCCTGTCGAATGACGAAGAATCAAGGTGTCGTCGCTTGCGATCTCCGCAATCCACCCGGCTTTGAGATACAAAGTACTGAAAGGGTCCTGTATCGTTCCCGGTCCGGCGATCGTGTTTCCGCGATTCAATAGGGTGCGATTAAGGAAGGAACCCTCTTGAATTGATGTCGGCGTCGTGGTGCTTTCGAAGATTTCGATAAGAGCGCCGGGTTCGTCCGGCGTTTCGGTTCGGGCGATAGAACGAATCGAGACAATCTCAATCTCTCTGTCTTCGGGGACATCGTAGCCAAAGGTTTTTCTGAAAGCCTGATAGAAGCTTGCTCCCGCTTTTTCCACATCCTTGAATTCAATGGCCAGCGTTGCGTCCTGACCGGCCAATCGCATTTCGGCGATACTTCGAAAAATTCTGCCCTGGTATCCTGTTTCTTCGAGAAGTTTCAGAGCATCAAGCCGACTTTCTTTTAGCAGGGTAGGGACTGCTTTATCGAGAAGCGGGCGGCTCACCTGCATCTCAGAAAATCTCTCAACTCTCGCCTGGTCGAGTCCGAAGGCACTGAGCAAGCCGGCTTCCGCCGGAATGAGAATCTCAGAAATTCCCAGTCGTTCCGCAATGTCGCAGGCATGGAGTGGTCCTGCACCTCCGAAGGCAAGGAGAGCATGATCCGCCGGATCTTCTCCATCCCGGATCGAAATCGTTCGGATGGCGTCTGCCATCTGCTCAATCGAAATCTCGAGCAAACCGCTCAGGAAATCAGGATCAAGTTCTTTGGAAGGGACTCCGGCCTCCGCTTGCAGCGCCAGTGCTTTTTCGCGAGGCGCTTTGAAGTTTTCCTCGGTGAGAGGAATTCCAAAATTGTCGGGGTCAATTCTTCCGAGGAGCAAATTGACATCCGTGATCGTTAGAGGTCCACCCCGTCCGTAGCAGGCAGGACCGGGATCGGCTCCGGCGGACTCGGGACCAACGTGAATCCCTCCACCTTTCCAATGGCAAAGCGATCCGCCGCCCGAAGCGACTGTCTCAATCTTTAATGCAGGGGAAAGTAAATGCGCGTCGCCGACTTTTTGTTCAAACTGATAAATGAAATCGCCGTCGTACCTTGCCACATCCGTACTGGTTCCACCCATATCAAAGGTGAGCACTTTTTCGAAGCCCAGTCTTCGGGCGATGGCTGCGGCACCTGCGACTCCACCGGCCGGGCCTGACAAAAGCGCATCTTTCGGGGTGTAGGATTCAATCGGTTCCAGTCCACCGGCAGAAGTCATGGTGAGCAGCGGGGATTCTGTTCCAATTGATGAATGGACATGATCCAGAAAACTCTGCATCACTGGCTGCAGGTAGGCATTGGTCACCGCAGTGCGGGCACGAGGCAGGATCTTGATGAGAGGGGCAAGATCAGAACTGATCGAAACGTGATCAAAACCCTGCTCTAAAAGAAAATCACGAAGCTGCTTTTCGTGAACCGGATTGATGTAGCTATGCATGAGAGCAATCGCAGCGACGCGCACTCCCTGAGCAAGAACGCCGGCAACCTCCGTTTTCAATTCCTCCCCCGGTTGAAACGGCTTCAGGATTTTCCCTTCGGCATCAACTCTCTCGTCGATCTCCACTGCGTTCTTGTGAAGAGGCCCGGGCCGATGATGTTTTAGGGCGAAGAGATCGCTGCGGCGCTGGTCACCGATCGTGAGAAGATCGCCGAATCCTCTGGTCGTAAAAAAGGCAAGCTCTGCCCCTTTGCCTTCTAGAAGTGCGTTCGTTCCCCGGGTAGTTGCCAGACGAAAATCCATCAGCGGAAACTCTTCGGACAAAGCCGTTCCGGTAAGCAGTCTGGCTCCGACAACCGGCGCCTCTTCTCCGGTGAAAAGATCGATCGAAGCTCCGGCGATTACCTCATCTGCAGTGGTGAGAATCGATGAGCTGAAGTCAAAACCGGTGACGCTTGTTGCAATGTCAGCCCTTAGTTGAAAGTCGCAGAAAAACCCCTCGGACAAGTTCCAGCTTTTCGGGAAGTCGACCTTCAAGGAGTTGGGTGACAATTGCTCCCTAACGGAAACTCGAAGAACGCCGGATGACAGTACTTTCACGAGAGCAGGGGAGGCGTCATCTGACTCCTGCCCCCGGCAATCGGTAAAGGTTCCGCCTGTATCCACCCGCACTTTGAACATGCAGGGAATGTTGGGAATTCGGAGAGAGAAGCAAGGAGGGAATTGCTAGGAGTTTGTCAGGCTCGGGTTTTCGGAGTCTTGGATTTTGAGATTCATTGATTCAACGTGTCTCCGGCTTTAAGCTTTACTCGTTTGTATTTCCCATACCGGGCCCCAACTCCTCGCGGTCGCCCCCCACTTTTACTGATTCGATTGCCTACGATTATCCGGCTGGCGTCGGTATGAGATGTTACGATATGTGTCCCGCTCAATCTGACAGGATGAGAGAATGTTGTTGGTGCAGCAGCAGTGAATGAGTAGTGAGAGCATCATGAGCGGAGGTAGCTGCTCGAACCGCGATGCTTGATTTTCAAAATTTCGATTGGAAGCCGATTTACCACTTCGACAACGAAGTGAACCAATCATCTCTTCCAATCCAATCCCGGAGACCGGGTGGCAACAGCATTAGGAGGGGATCAACCATAACAAATCGTGCGGCCACCCCAACTTACTTTGCTGCATCTTTGGGCTTTAGAAAGTCCGACAGACTCCTGGCTGAGCGCTTCCAAAAAATACTTTCGCAGTGACTGCGAGTAACTCAATCGCGCCCGCAATTTCCCCGCGGAAGTGCTGTAATGTTAGAAGTAGTGTTCCGTTAATATGGCACGAATAATACCTTGTAAAAGATTTATTCTCCTTCAATGCTAACACACTCACATATGGACCAATTTTCGACTATGAAGCTCATCCTATCAAAATTCCTGTTATTCGTATTGGCTGCGTTCACCATTGGACTCCCCCCCCTTGGCAACGCCGCTGACCTCGTCGGTGTGGACATTAAGGGCGGAATCTATGAATTTGATTCGGTTACCGGAGAGCAATCACCAGGTGTGTTTACCCCGGACAACCCGGCAGACGGCGGAATTGGTATCGACGCTATGGCACGGCATCCAGATGGAGGAACACTCTACGCAATAATCCACGGGAATACTCTTGTTTGGTATAACGGCCTGACTCACGAAATGACGGAACTCGCCGTGTTTCCCGGTATCCAACATATTTCCAGCATTACATTCGGGGTCGACAATTCAAATCCGAACGACGTTCACTATGCGTTATATGGGATCGCTGGACAATACGATAACACTCCCGGGAAAATTTATAGACTCAACTCGGAAGGGGGATCCGGTTACCCTGAGGTGCCGACGGATACTGGATTTGGTATTCCTGGTGACTATGGGTTTGCAATCGAAGCCAATGGCAGCGTGATCTATGGCTTCGGCACTCCCAATGGCCCCGCTCCAGTCACCCGTTTTTGGCTGGTTGATATGCCTAACCAGGACGTACTCAGCATCCCTATGGGCGGTGTCTTTGGAGGCGGTTGGTTAAACAATCCAAATAATAACGACGGTATCCGCCCACCCGATACAAAAATTACCGCCATAGTATCCGCCGGCCCTGGTTCAAACCAATTCTATATCTACGACCGTGGCAACGTGGCTCTGTTACGGGTCGACCTGGGGCCGCTTATCGGGCACATTGCAACCGGCGCAACCGTTACAAAAGTCGCGGACGAAATGGGGCCAGGCGACGTATATTTCAGGGGATCCTTCAAAGCCCTGGCCAGGAGTGGCTCTTCTTTACAAGGCGCCGCCTACCATTCCCTATTCACGTTCAGTCCTCCTGACCCTGATTACGAAATTTCCAAACGAACCGTTCCAATTTTTGACAGCGGATCAAATACTCCGGTAAAGCAGGTATTCCGAGGTATGGCAAAGCATCCTACGACAATGGAGTACTGGGTCATTATAAACGACCGATTGAGCGTGACCTATGAAGCTGATGATTTAATGGTCGGAGGTGCGGTCGGGGCCTTGGACATTAAGACCGGTCAGATATCAAAGGTTCGGTCAATGACGGAGTGGGGCATCACAGGGATTGTGTTTATTCATAGTGAACTCTACGGGGTCACGGGTCCCAAGTCGCTGAGAGGAGCCGGACACATCGTAAAGATCAATCGGGATACTGGTCGGGTTAGTGAATCATCATTTTCGGGGTATCAGCACGAAGATAGCGATAAGCATAAGCTCGCATTCGATCCAAATCCGTTTAGTCCGAAGCTATACCATTTTTTCCATGACGAAAACTTCAACCATAAAGTGGAGACTATCTATGTCTCCAACAGTCAGACAGGACCGACTGTGGCCCTGTCTCAAGATGTGCGAGTTCGTGGCGTTGTCTACGGGGGAGGAGACGTTATTTACGCGATGGATAGAAATGGTTTGCATTCGGTTACTCCATCTGGAGAAACGACCTATCTTGCAGAGATACCTGGAGGATTTTGGGTCTTCAACGGCCTCGAACTAGGTCCGGGTCCGCCTATCGTTAACAATGCGGTCCTGAAGGCCTCCCTGAATCGAAAGCTTAAGAAGCTGAAGAGAAAATTAAAAGTAGCGAAACGGAAAAAACAAAAGACATCAATTAGGCGCCTCAAAAAGCAAATTTCGAAATTGAAGCGACGCTTGCGTAGCCTCTAATTGTAAATAGGCACCTTGGGAAGGTGGATTCATAAGTCGCTGGGACATGTCGAAAGGCATTTTTTGTAGACGGTTTCAATCCAGTATGACAGACACCCGATAAGCTCTACGCTAACAACAGACAAATTCTATAGTAAGAACCCAAAACTTTTGATTCATTTATGAACTGGACGCGCTCGACTTCAAAACCTGCCTGGATCGCGATCCTTACTTTGATTGCAATTCTCGCATTCTTTGCTCGCTCCGTTATGGATCCTCAAGAGGAAGGTTCGAGGCTTTCGGTATGGGAGGAACCCGTTGAAGAGATCGATCATTCGGAAGGGCAGAACAAATCGTTGCGTGACTTCGCGCCGATGCCCGTCTCGTCAAGGGAGGTGACTCCCGTGATTGAGCCTGCAAGCCCCCCTTTGAGTCTTCAGGCTGCGATCCCCGATCTCCAAAGCCAGGGCAGTGGTCTACTGTTCGAGCGCACGGATTTGGATCTCGCAATTCCGGGGCAAGCCGGTCGACTTGATCCAAATGAAGTAGTGAGCCGCAGCGCCATTCGCGTGGCTTGGGACACTTTGCGAGAGATTCGCGAGCAAGGCTACGGTGCACTGGAGATCGATCTCGGAGAGAAGGGGGCCCTGATTGCATCCGTTGGCAGCGTTTCCCAAAACTGGGGAAGCGGTTATTCTCTTTCCGGAGAACTCGACGGCTATCCCGAAAGCTCTTTCCTGGCGACGGTGCATGAGGATGTTCTGCTTGCCAGCATTCGAAAGGGTGGAAAAGAGGACGAGAATTTCGAGGTTATTGTCAATCAGAAGGGCCAGCAGGAGATCCGTCAGCTGAATCATATAAACCTCCCACAGTGCAATCTGACAGCCGGGTCCTCAGCCTCACCGGAACTGGACGGATCCGTCTCAAGAATGGGTAAGGTGGAATTGGGAGAGAATGCAGCTGCGGCTGGAGAACTGACTGTGATCGATGTGATGGTGGCCTACACCGCTCTGGCCCGGGAAACTTCAGGTGGGTCCAATGGCATGATTGCTGCCATCAACCACGTTGTCGGCAATGCTAACATCATCCTACTGTCATCAGATGTTCCGGTCCTCTATCGACTCGTTCACACCCTCGAGGTCGACTATAACGAATGGTACCATGGTACGAGCCAATCGGCTCTCAACGATCTGGGTTTTACGGATGATGGTGATTTGGATGAGATACATGGAGCCCGGGATACCTACGGAGCCGATATCGTCAGCCTGTGGACAAGCGTGGATTACGGTGGCCGAGCTTACCTGCTGAGAGACGTCTCCCCCTCTTCTGAAGGGCGTGCGTTCAATGTGTGCGGGGCCGCCGCCACTCGAACTCTCTTCAAGCTGAATTACCTTTTCTCCCACGAATGCGGGCACAACCTGGGGTGTGATCATAACGTTGAGGCCTCGTATCCCCCCCAGCCTTACCCCTACAGCTACGGATGGCAATGGGTTGGGAACGACAATGTCGAGTATCGTTCCATCATGGCTTATGGGCCTGGGAAAATTGTCTATCAATTCTCAAACCCGAACCTTAGCTATATGGGAGTGCCTACGGGAACGAGCACTGCCGACAATGCGCTGACAATCAACAATACGCGGGCCACGGTGGGCAGTTATCGTGCGTCCGTTTCCACGCTTCCCGTATTGCAATTGAGTTCCACGAAGAAGAAGGTGGGGCCGAAATCTGCGAATCATGAATTTCAGGTGATGGCATCGGAGGACTGGACGTGGAGTGTAAACGGAGGTGGTAATTGGGTGAAGATCCGGGAGGTAAGACCTCAGGACGGGATTCAGAAATTCAGCTACTCGGTATCATCGAATTCAGGCTCAGCCCGCACGGCTAGAATCGTATTCAGTAGCGGTGCAGCCAGTGTCACCCATACGATTTCCCAGACGAAATCGAAGAAGCCGGCTCTTCGAAAAAAGATCAAGAAGTTAAGAAGACAGCTCAGGACGGCCAAGCGCAATTTGCAAAAATCAAAGGTAAAGGGTCTTGAGAAGCGAATCAAGAAGCTCAATTCTCAACTTCGAAAACTGTAGTTGAAGACTTCGTGTAGAAGCCTACATCTTCTCAATCAACGCTGATTGAAACGCGGAAAGTCCTTCCGGGCGAGCCGGAGAAATAGCATCTAGCACATCATCCGATGTGAAATGCCGCAGATAGGCTATCCGAATCACTGATTTCCCGTTGACACCCGCCTGCTGAAAGCTTTTGTATTCGAGTAATGAAAAGTCTTATTCTGTCTTCAGCGAGATGTAGGTACCCGCTTCAATCCCTGGTCTTGTTAGTCGGTTTATTATTCCCGGCGATCCCGTGGGAGTCATCTGCCAAGACTTATTCTTTCGGAGACAAAAACACAATCCAGGCAATTGCCAGCGTCAATTGAAGCGCGAGTGGAAACACAACGAATTTGAATGGGGCCGTGAGCGCAGCCCTCAAGGTAAAGATAGCAAAACGACGCTCATACAAGATTGCCGGAATCAGCGGAAACGCGACGGCCGATCTCAGCGGAGCAAGTGTTCGCGTGACAGGAAACCTCTTAGGACAGAACCGCACCTTTGTCGACAAGAGTTATAGCACCGACTTTACGAATTCGTTCGTCTATTATACGGGCTCGAAAAAGTTTCCCAAGGTCCGCTTTGCGATTGGACCGGTACCGGTTTTCGCGCAGCCGTCGATCGGGGCCAAATTTAACGATCGTATTTCACTTCAGTTGCAATCTTTCCCTGAAGGAGGGGGATCAGTGAATGCCACCTATTCCCCTTTGATCGCCAGTGCCACTGCCGGGTTGAAGGTAGGTATCGGGATCAAGGGAGCCAACGCGGGAATAAAAGGTAAGATTACCGTGATCACCGGGCAGGCTACCTACGAGGGCGTTGCCAGTATTGATGATGAAGGAGTGGGAGAGGCTACTCTTAAAGTGTTTGGACAATTGAATGGACCCCGTGGAAAACTTTCCCTCTACGCCAAGCTTCTCAGGGTGAAGAAGGAGAAGGAGCTCTGGAAGTTTCGATCAAAGGCAGCCAAACGATTCACTCTCTACCAGAATAGCTACCAGTTTGGGGATCAGGAAGGAATTCTAGGTCAGTGGAACTTGGCGGGAATGAAGAGCCAGGGGGACGCATTCCTGGGTGCTACCATTGACTTCAAGGATGGCGGAACCTTCGATTACCAGAACATCGGTCATGATGGCGCTACTATGATCGATGGTATGCTCCGATCTCCCAACCCGGTAAGCGGATCGGGAACCTGGTTTGTTACGGGGTCTACCCTGACTATTACCTTTCCTCCCGGGGCTCGCTATGAGGGGGCTCTTCCGGAAATGGAGACGTTTTTTGAGGTAGGAACGGTCAACAACAATGGCTGGACATTAACCCTGAGCCGGCAGAATCAGCAGTAGCCCCCGGCTTGATAACGATCGAGCCGCGCCGAGGTGGATGGGCCAGGAAACGGCCTCCTTGATTTGTCGTTCTCTCTTCCAATATTAGCAGCTTCCCTTGTTGCAATCGTGCCCCAGGCGAAGGCCGTATGTTCATCGGTGCCTGAAGCAGAAATTTTGGGTTCAATCTTGCGGTGGGGGCTGCGCAAGGTCATTATTTTAATAGGGCAAAAAACGATCGAGCTTGGCATCACCACCCACGGCAAGTGATATTATGTTGGCCGGCAAGTCGAGGGCGACCGGCCCAGGATATGACCTTCGAGTGGCTGATGAAACAGTAGCGATCCTTGCTTGAAGTCCAACACTTTGCGAAGCCGGGATTTTTGGCTACAATTCCATCGTATCCTCGACGCAATGGGCGTAAGCAGCTACGTGGTGCCGGTTCAAATCCGGGGCGAGCGTAGTCCAATGAGGCAAAGACCGACCGGCTCCTAGGAAAGAATTCCTTTCACGACATGCGCTTCCTCGACGCCTGTCAATTTCACATCGAGCCCGCGGTGCTTCACGCTCAGTTTTTGATGATTCAAGCCGAGTAAATGAAGAATCGTCGCATTCAGATCCCGGATATGAACGGGGTCTTTGGTGATGTTGTAACAGAACTCATCAGTTTCTCCGTAGACGGTACCGCCTTTGACTCCAGCTCCGGCCATCCAGACACTGAAGCAGCGCGGATGGTGATCCCGTCCGTAGTTGGTTTTGGAAAGCCCGCCCTGGCAGTAAATCGTCCGACCGAATTCTCCGCCCCAAACGACCAGAGTGTCGTCGAGCATACCCCGCATTTTCAAATCCTGCACCAGAGCCCAGCTCGGCTGATCGATATCCTGACACTGTAGCGGAAGGTCACCTGTCAGATTTCCGTGTTGATCCCAACCCCGGTGAAAAATCTGACTGAAGCGGACGCCACGCTCGGCCATACGCCGGGCCAGAAGGCAGTTGTAGGCAAATGTTCCGGGAGTGGTGACATCCGGTCCATACATGTCGAGGATGTGCTTCGGCTCACTGGAAAGGTCAGTCAATTCAGGAACCGATGACTGCATTCGGAACGCCATTTCATACTGGGAAATTCGTGTATGGGTTTCCGGATCTCCTGCTTCTTCAAAATGCTGTTCATTCAGCTGATTCAATCCATCGAGCATGGTCCGGCGCACATCACGGGAAACTCCTTTCGGATCGGATAGATAGAGAACGGGATCTCCCTGAGAACGAAGGGCCACCCCCTGGTGTTTCGATGGAAGAATGCCGGCACCCCAGAGACGTTGATACAATGCCTGGGCATCCCGCTTTGACGACCAGGTGGAATTGAGAACGACGAAGGCTGGAAGGTTTTCGTTTTCGCTTCCCAATCCATAACTGAGCCAGGCACCAAGGCTGGGGCGGCCCGGAATCTGGTTGCCGGTTTGAATGTAAGTAATCGCCGGATCGTGATTGATTGCTTCGGTCCACATGCTGCGAACCACTGCGATGTCATCGACCATTTTCGCTGTGTGAGGAAGCAATTCCGAAACCGGTGTGCCTGCCTGCCCCTGTTGGGAGAACTTGTAGATCGATGGAGCGACAGGGAAGCGTTTCTGCTTCGAGGTCATCGTGGTGAGCCGCTGACCGTTCCGGATTTCATCGGGAAGGTCTTTGTCATACCACTCATTCATTGTCGGTTTTGGATCCCACAAATCGATCTGCGAAGGAGCCCCTGACATGAACAGATAAATCGCCCGCTTTGCTTTCGGGGCGTAGTGATGAGGCCCGGGATCTCCAGCGGCTCCGGCAAAAGGGGATTTACCCATCAAAGAAGCCAGAGCAGCAGAACCCAGGCCGGCAGCTGACTTTCCGAAAAACTGCCGGCGGGTCTCGAAGGATTTGTAGTCGTCTAAAGTGTTCATGCTCATGATTCAGTTCTTGTTCACCACTTCGTCGAGATTCATCAATTGGGTTGCCACCATCACCCAGGACGCAAGTTCAACGGCATCCTCTTCTTCTGCCGGAAGCGAAAAGGTGGGGTTTACTTCATCTTGAAGCAGTTTCATCGCTGCGGCTTTGTCGCTGGTGTAAGCGTTTTGAAACTGATCGAGAGAATTCCGAACGATGGTCCTTTCGGTTTCGCTCATAGCCCGGCCGCGGAGGACCGAGGAAAGGAAATCGAGCCTCTCATCCGTATCGGTTTTTTCGCGAACGGCACGGAGTGCCAGGTAACGCGAAGCTCTTACGAACTGCGGGTCATTCATCAGGACCAGTGCCTGGAGCGGCGTGTTGGTTCGCTCTCGCCGGACGGTACAATCCTCGCGGTTCGGAGCATCGAAGATCGCCATGTTTGGAGGGGGAGCGGTCCGTTTCCAAAAGGAGTAAAGGGTCCGGCGATGTTCGGCCGATTTTCCAAAATCCTGGAAAAAAGTTTGAGTATTGGAATTCGTATAGCCGACGGTTTGCCAGATTCCGGAAGGCTGGTAGGGCTTCACACTGGGGCCGCCAACTGAGTTGTCGAGCAGTCCACTGGCAGCGAGAGCCTGATCCCGGATGACCTCGGCATCGAGACGAAATCTCGGACCGCGCGCCAGCAGACGGTTTTCTGGATCAAGTTGGACCAGCTCTGCGGACGTCGCCGAATCCTGACGGTAGGTGTCTGACATCATGAGCAGTTTGTAGAAAGCCTTTACGTCCCAGTCACTGCGAACAAACTCAAGCGCGAGCCAATCGAGCAGTTCGGGGTGACTTGGCGATTCTCCCTGTGCTCCGAAATCCTCTGAAGACTTGACGAGACCTACTCCGAAAAGTTCCTGCCACATCCGGTTGACTGCGACGCGTGCGGTCAGTGGATGCTCCGGATGCACAAGCCATTGAGCAAGCCCCAGTCGATTCGGAGCGAACTCGCCTTTCAGTTCCGGTAGAAAAGACGGAAGGCCGGGAGTGACTTCTTCAAGCGGTTGGTCATACTCTCCCCGGTCAAGAATGTTCGCTTTCGCAGCCTCGTCTTTTTCCTTCATCACCAAAGTGACGGGCGTTCTCGAGTGGATTCGGTCCAAAGCAGATTCCAAATCGGAAAGCTTCACCAATGCGTCCTGATAGGCTGTGACCTCCGTTTGAAGATAGAAGGCCTTAAGTTTCGCTGTCTCGTCTTTAGATCTCTTTTCTTTTTTGAAAATTGCAGCGAGGCTGGAGCGTTCACTAATGGATTTCACTTCTTCTGAAGTCAGTGCTCTATCAAAAAGGCGAACCTCGGAGACGCGGGGAATGTATCCGCTAAGGGGATCTTTACCTCCCACAAGAAGTGGCGCATCACTGACGAAGTCGCCTTCCAGGGTGTCGGCCCATTCATTCACGAATCGGCTCGAGAGGGACTTGCTGTCGGTATAGATCTGAAACCCCTGTGCACTTCCCGAACCGTCGTAGGTCACCGTGAAGAGTCCGCCCGCTCCGGATTTGAATCTTCTCGTTGCTCCTGTTTTGAGAACCCGGTTCGGCAATTCTTCAATTGCTTCAACGTTCATGCTCTGTTCGTTGACAAAAATTCGCCATCCGCGATCCATCTTTGCCGAATCCGATTTACGTAACAACATGACCCGACCTGAGTCTTTCATCTCTGGAAGCTTGTAGCGGAAGGAGATGGAAAACGGTGCCCCTTTGCTGAAAGCCCCACTATTCCCAAGATTGAGGGGCGCCTCTGCTCCTGCATTCCCCTTGATTTCAGAAACGATTTGTCCTTCTCCTTTAGCGTCGGCAAAAGTATCAGGCTTTGCGGATTTCAACCATTCGGTAAACGAAGCCTCTGCATTCGTTGAAATTCCTGCGGCGACTTTTTTCTGAGCGGCAATTTCGCCGGCGAGACGTGTGGCTTCCGCTTTGTCTTTTCCCTCTTCATACACTCGAATCACCGGCGGGGAATCCTTGGCATTCCCGTCCATCCCCGGTTGGGTGGTGTTGTTGA
Source organism: uncultured Verrucomicrobiales bacterium (assembly GCA_913058215.1). Classification (GTDB taxonomy): domain Bacteria; phylum Verrucomicrobiota; class Verrucomicrobiia; order Verrucomicrobiales; family DEV007; genus Arctic95D-9. The sequence continues at coordinate 1,249 of CAJXQE010000083.1, read as the reverse complement.
AGTAGGCGTAGAGCTGGTAAAATTCTTTCTGAGTGATCGGGTCAAATTTATGATCGTGACACTGTGCACAACCCGCGGTCAGACCCATCCAAACGGTGGATGTCGTTGCGACCCTGTCGACAGCATAGCGGGTCAAAAATTCTTCGGCAATCGCGCCACCTTCAGAGGTCGTGACATTGCAGCGGTTGAATCCAGTGGCGACTTGCTGATCCTGAGTGGCATCGGGCAACATATCACCAGCGATCTGCTCCAGAGTAAACTTGTCGAAAGGCTTGTTCTCATTGAAGGCATTGATGACCCAGTCCCGGTAGGGCCAGATTTCGCGGTAGTTGTCGAGGTGAAGCCCGTGGGTATCGCCATAACGGGCGGCATCCAGCCAATAGCGCGCCCGGTGTTCGCCGTAAGCTTGCGAGACAAGTAGATGATCCACCAGTTTTGCGTAGGCATCCGGAGACTCATCTTCAAGAAATGCAGTCACTTCTTCGGTAGTCGGGGGCAGGCCGGTGAGATCCAGCGCCGTCCGGCGAATCAGAGTGGATTTGTCTGCTTGCTCTGATCGGGAGAGCCCATTGGCCTTCAGCTTCAGTTCAACGAAATGATCAATCGCGTTTTCAGAAGCAGAGCCCTCAGGGAGTTGATCCACAGGCTTGATGAATGACCAGTGATCTTCCCATTTCCCTCCCTGGGCGATCCATTTTTGAAGCAGCTCCTTCTGGTGATCGCTCAGAACCTTCTGCGAATCAGGTGGCGGCATCATCTCATCAGGATCGTCGGCGTGAACCCTTACCATCAACTCACTCTTCTCCGGGGCCCCTTGAACAATGGCAGGATGCTCACCCTTCGTTCCGCCTTCCTCGGTATCGAGTCGAAGCTTCGCTTTCCGGCTGGCTGAATCAGGTCCGTGGCAGGCAAAGCAATTGTCCGATAGAATCGGGCGAATCTCGCGATTGAAAGAAATCTCCCCGTCTCCGCCGCTTGGAAGGGCCGTAAAATTCGTAGGAGGGCGCTGCTGGGATCCTGTCCCGAAAGTGGCCAAAACCGCACGATCATACGTTTCTTTTGGATCGGTTGATTTCAGCTTGAATGGGGAGGACTGCGGAGTGCTCTCGTTTTTTCCACCTTGAGATTCCACTGCGATCGGAGCGGGAGCAAAAGAATCTTCGTTACTACTTAAGAACCAGAGAAAGCCTGCTCCGAGCATCAATGCCGCCGCCATCGCTGCGATCCTGTCTCTTATACACATCTCCGA
>CAJXQE010000082.1 GCA_913058215.1 uncultured Verrucomicrobiales bacterium | reverse complement strand
GAGATCAGCCTCGGTCTCGTGGGCTCGGAGATGTGTATAAGAGACAGACGTAAGGTTTCGCTCCGCCAATCGGTTTGCCTGATTTCTCATCGAGTATATTGGCGATAATCCACTGGAACTCTGCCTCCTTCATTCGTTCGAGGAGGATAGGAACTCCAAAATCAAACTCATGATTTCCCAGCGTAGCATAGTCGAGGGGCATGGCATTGAGGGTCTCCATCATTTCCCTGCCTTCAAAAACAGACGATGCTACGGAAGGGGAAAGAAAATCGCCCGCCAACATTACCAACACTGTCCGTCCTTCCTGACGCATCTGATTCGCCAGTGTCGCAACCCGAGCCAGGCCTCCTGCCGTCCCTCCAGAGACCGGCTTCGTCGAATAGACATCGTTCATTTGCAGAATGGTCAATGGTGTCTTGGACCGGGGACTGGGACCATCGTGAGCCAGGACGGGTTTAAGGATTAGATTCAACGCGAAGAGCCAAAAAACGAAACTGGCAGAAATCGAGTAACTATATTTTAAAGTCATTGGCGAAGAATGGAGGGAGCAGGAAACGGTAGCAAGGATATTGATTGGAAATTACTTTTTGAAAGTTCTTTTACCAGACAGTCGGTCAAAATGGAGTTGAGCTTGTCCAGCTCGCCTGAAAGCTGACCATCAACGGGCACGCTTCCCCCATCAGGGACCTCTGACGATAAAGGGGCATCAACAAGCCCTTGTAGTTTCGAAGCAACAGGGTTCCTTCGGCAATCCACCCCCGGGGCTGTCCCAAGAGCACCGGGGTCTGTCCCCAAGAGCAAATACCCTCACTCTTCGATGCCGTAGAAATCAGCGATGAAGTCCGTCTTGAGAATATCCGGACCGGCGATCACTTCGGTCCAGTAGTTCTTAATCGGCTTTATCGTCCACAAAATACTTTCTGGCGCAACGATGCTGTATTGCTTTTCAGGCTCCAGCTCCCCCGCCGCGAAAGAAGGATACGATCGGTGATTCTTGTAGGCGGGATCGGCGAAAATCTTCTCCAGGTCGCTGCCCTTGAGATGCGCTTTGAATGTCGTCATGCGAAAGTTTCGATACCGGAATTGATCCAGCGACTGTGAATCCTGCCCTCTATTACTCCATCCCCACGACCCGGCCCCCTGGCCGATGGCGAAATCTACATCGGCCTTAGTTTTCATGATGCGGAGTTTTGCGACATCGATTCCTTCTCTCGCGAGGTGCTCCAAAGGCTGAATATCGACGCCGTTTGCTTCCTTCAACTTCCAGCCACGGGTGAACTGTCTCTTGAGAGTGAGGGAGGGTTCGCGCGAACTAATCTGCAGGTCGGCGATATTGTGGGGGTGACGGCCACTGGCACCGGGCAAGCGGTTGCGGGCGAACAGCGGAAAACGCGCTCTCGTTTCATCCGGTACTTCATCCTGCCAGATGAGGTGAATCAACCGCTCAGGTGCCAGCGGGTTGTAGTAGGTCAGCGTCAGCGAACTCTGAGCGGCGTCAATCGGCGGATGCCCTTCGAGAACAAAGTGATTATCGGCATCAACCTTCACCGGCAGCTGGTCGGCGAGTCGGCGGCTGATGAGGTTGTACTTAGGACCTCCCAAAAGAATCAGGTTGCGGTGTTTGATGTCGGCATCGCTCAGGTCTTTGTCCGCCTTGATCGGCACACGACCGGTAATCATATCCCGTCCGAAACCGCCATAGAGCACGAGATTCCTCGCGGACGACTCCATCAAACTACGGACTTCCGCGTTCCCTTCCGTCGGATAAACAATCAGCAGAGGCTCGCCTGTGTAGAGGTTGGCGGCTCCACCTGGAAGGTAGGGCCGCGCCTGCGTTTCGCCTGATGGAGGCGACCACGAAGCAGCGTTGCTCCAGCTGCCATCGGCAAATACCAGGGTGATGCTGTCCGGCTGAGGGGCCGCAACTTCAATTCTCTCTTCGCCAATCTTCAGGCTGAGAACCTTGGATGGATCTGAGGGCAAATCGCTGAGATTCAGTTCAATGACCTCAATATTTTTCAGCTTCAATTCGACGAGTTGCTCTCCCTGCTTCGTTACCCGGGCATCGATAGTAGCTGGCCGGTGAGGATCGATGAAGCGCCGCACACGAGCCCAATAAGCCTCGCCATTTTTCACCGTGTCACAGGTATAAGTGATGATCTCCGGACTGGTCGGTCGACGCTGTTTGACGAACCATTCCTCCACCGGGAAGGGCTTTCGAATACCATGCCCATCTTCGGGAAATTCTTTGTAGATGACCGGAAAGCCTAACTGTTCGAGGCGACTCACCGTGTAGCGGCCGAAGTCCACCGGCTGAGAAGAATCCTTGGCACCGTGCTGAATCAGCGCAGGAAGATGGCGAAAGTTCTCGTAGTAGTCGTCACCCGAACGCCCGGCCTTGGGGGCGAGGCAGGCGAATAAATTGCTGTACTTGGATGCCAGGTCCCAGGTCCCGTTGCCACCCATCGAATGCCCCCCGAGGCAGATGCGGTCGGGATCGATCGGATACCACTTCAGAACATGCGCCATGGACTCAAGAACATCCACTTCACCGAGTCCAAAATAGGAAATGTCCCCGCGTCCCCACGGCCGGATCTGAAAGTATTCGCTCTGCCCGGCTTCACTTTGGGTCGGCAGTGGCCGTCCGCCGTTACCATGGAGGTTGACGTAAAGAGGATACGATCTCGTCGGGTCAAAGTCCTGCGGGATGGTCATCGAAAAACGCTGCCCCGTTCCATCCGCTTTGCAAAAGTAGTAGCCCCACAAGCCGTAGCGCTGTTCACCGAAATAGTCTTCGCCTTTCTCCACCGCCGCCAGCATGTCCAGGGTCTTCGCAAGGATTTCCATGTCGCTCTCTGTATTCGGGAGTGGTTTCTCTTCGAGCAGATTGAGCCCCGCAGCTGCGAGTCCACGATGCCGCTCCAGCAATGGGTCGTCGGCCAGATCATCCCAGGGCTCGTCGAGTTTAAACAGCCTGCGATATCGGGCGCGATCGTCGTAGACCGTCTTCAAGGCGCCAATCACATCCGAAAAAGGCAGCGACAGGGAATTGACCGGCCGGTCTTCGAGATAGATTCCCAGCTCTTGGTATGGCTGACCGGCCGGGGCCGGGGGTAAGATCACCTTCGCAGTCGACCTTCCGGGGAAATCGGTGTCGTTCAATACGGCCGTACCGAGTTGAGTGTCGCCGAGCTTTACTGATACCGTTTTTCCGGATCTTTCGGCAGTCGCCCACAAACGTACGAACGGCTGGAACGATTCGGTGTCGTATTCACCCAGCGACGAAATCCGCAGCGACGACGACGGGGCGTCATCAGAGAGGCGAATGTTGTGCATTGCCTGAGTGGCGTAACTGGCGCCTTTCTTCGGATAGAAGGTCGACATGTACTGTTTGCGGCGAGACCCCGGATCCTTGTCGTTGACCCAGAGCTGAAAGGCCACCTTGGTTCCATCGGCACCAACTTTACCGATGCCCGACAAGGGGGCAAAGATCTCCATACGGTAGCTGTTTTCGCTGAGCTTCTCGCGGAAAACCTTTAAATCGGCTGGCAAGCCCTTGGTCGCTCCGCGACGCAGCTCACGAAATCGAACCCCTGCTTCGTCGACTTCCTCCGTCATGCCCGGTGTGATGTACCATTGGCAGACATCGTCGTCACCTCGCCGGGCGGCGAGGAACAATTCGACCACATCGGCGCTGTAGTATTTCTGCTTTTCCGGGTACTCCACCCAGTGGTCGTCCTGCACCGTGAGGTAGATGAGAATTCCCTCATCGTTCCAGCCGGCGCGAAAATGAACATTGTGATCAGAAGCACTCTTGTAAGTCCCCTCCTCCTGCAGGAGGACCTCCACACCGAATCCCTGCCCGCCTTCCCAATCACTGAAGTCGCCGTCGATTTCTACCTTGTCGAGCTTCGGTAGATCGAAGGTCTCTACCTGAGCAACGAGACTGAATGAGCACAATGCAGACAGGCATGCCGCGACAAAAAAGTGAGTGATCGTTTTCATTTCATTTAATCATGGACTCAAAGTGCCTGGTCCACGCGTCCCAATCGGATTCCGCACGCGGAGACTGACTATAAAAATTCAAGCCGTTCTTGACCCCGTCCTCGATCAGCAGCTTCTGCGTTGTTTCAGGAAGTATACGAATGTTGCTCATTTCCAGATCAGGAATGGGCTCCGCCTTTTCGGCCTCTTGCCTTGAAGGGAGGCGGCCCTTGAAACGTCGATAGGGCCAGGGCAACGCCAGCGTGTAACTTTGTTCGGGATCGATGTCGAATTTCACCTGCTTCGTCGCGGACTCAAACCCGGCGTCGAAGCCAGCGAAGTAGACGCCGTCACCGCTGAACGGACGTCCCTGATGATGAAAGGGATTGAAGCGGTCGCGCATGTCATCTGAATCACAGTATTCCAATAGGTCCACCCCCTTCACCGTGGCAGTCACAACGTGCCGATCGTAGAGATACCCCATCAGCTTTTCCACATCGAGCTGGCCGGCCTCGAAGGAACTGCGTTCGTCGTAGAGGGTCTTGCGTGGCAGCAGGCAGATATCTGCGTCTGCCTTGCGGCGGATGAAATCCGCGTACCATGCGCCCAGAGTGTGCAGCGGCATTGGCAGCCTGAACTCCCCGACGACGACTTTCGCATCGGGCATGTGCTGAGCATACAGCCTCTTAATAAACTCCGCAGTCTGCGGGTGTTCCGGCAGCTCATCCGTCACCGCAACGGTCTCAAGCTCGAAGTTCGTAATGGTTCGGGAAACACTGTCGACCCTCATCGTCAACCTGCCGACGTAGCGAGCGCTTGCACCGGCCTGGGTGATGATGGCACCAGTCTCCGCGTGCACCTTCCGAACGACCTCCTCTTTGAGAAGTTGATGCGAATGTCCGCCGATGACTACATCAATGTCAGGATTCTCCCGAACCAGATCCTGATCAGAAGGATGAAAACTTCGCCCTTTCTCATGCGACATCTTTTCGAAGCCAAGGTGGGTCACTGCGACAATGAGATCCACGCCCTGCTCTTTTAAATCTGCCACGGCTTTCGCGGCGCTCTCCCGGCAATCGAGCACATACAGATCCGGTCTGCTTTTTGCGCTTTTCCCGTAGGTATCGAGCGTAATGCCAAAAAGTCCGACCCGGATTCCATCGAACTCTTTTACCACGGAGGAAACAATATTCTCCGGAAGCGAAGGCCTGGTCGATGCCAGGTTTGTCGCCAGAACGGGTACCGGATAAGTCGCTATCAGATCGATGAGGCGATTCCCTCCGTAGGCCCAGTCATGGTTCCCTACCACCCAGGCGTCGTATCCCATCCCGGCCATCGCACCGTAGAGAGCATCTCCCTGAGTCAGGGTCACGAGAGAAGATCCTCGATCAAACCAGTCGCCGGCATCCACGAAGAGAGTATTTGGCTGCTTGCTTCTATATTCAGCAACATACCCGGCAAGGCGCGGCAGAGGTGTCAGGTTCTGATGGATGTCATTTGTATGCAGAATCGTGAGCTCGATCTCTTCTGCGAAAAGGGAAGTCGCAAGAAAGAGGGACAGGGAAGCAAAAACAAAGAGAGGGAGTTCAGCTTTTGGATTCAGCATCAGTTTTCGGAAAATTGAATTATTGATGGGAGATTTCTTTTAAAGGGTTTTCGGTCAGCCCGGGATTGACGAAATGCCAGGGGAGAAAGCGTGGAATTTCGTCTTCATAGGAAGAATTGGCCATGAAGACAGACTTGCGTCAAGGAGCTGTGCCCCGGGATCGCTGAATGACGGTGGAATCTTGCCCCTATGCCGTCCCTGGCTCAGCCGATGTTTCGAGGTTCTGATAGGTGTAACGACTCTGCTAAGGATAGCCCCCTTTTCGGACCACTCCCTAGCAATATCCCTACTCACCGGAACTCTTCCGATCGTCTTCTCCGAAACGAAAGGGCGGTTTTCCAGTCAGATCTTTGCTCGTAAAAGAGGGACACCAGAATCTCTCGACATGCCCGACCACAAGATCCGTTCCCGTAAAGTGATCAACACCCGGAGGCCGCTCAGGATTGTACATCGTATCCGTCATATCCCGCATCAGGGCAACGTTCTTACCGAGTTTCACCATCTGACGAATTGCAAAAGGGCGGCCCAGGACACACATATTCAAGTGCACTCCACAAAGGATGACATTCTCAATTCCCCGCTCCGTGAGAAGGTTGAAGGCCTCCTGTCCGTCGTCCGTCATCGCATCTCCTTCGGCCAGATCAATAAGCTTGATCTGACGGGTCCACGCTTCGCGGATCTCACATTTTGCTTCCTCACAGCTGCATCCCATATCGGAATCATCGATCGGTAGAACTCCCTCGAATTTCGGATCCGGCCAACACCAGGATGTCCCCCAGCGAGGGGACGAAGAGAGAGGGATGGGTGCTTTTGCCAAAGCAGCCTTCTGAGCTAGAGAACGCTGAGGGGTTTCCTTGTAGAAATCCACGCAGGTACTCGGAGCGTGAATGATAAAGACCCCTCTCTCCCGTGCCAGCTTCACCGTTTCATTCAGTGCCGGAGCCATTTCAACAACACGGCGGGCAGCTGACTTGCACCAGTGATCGTCCCACATATCGCAAATGATCAGTGCGGTCTTGTCAGGATCCCACCGGGCCACATTTGTCGTCGCGGCGCCATCGACATCCGCCCGGGATCGGAGGGACAGGACCAGATCTTCAGCCGGAGAGAGATGCGTCATCAGAGTGAGAACAAATGCCAGAGTCAGCGGTGGCAGGATTTTCATTACGCAAGGCTACCACTGACGAGCTTCCTGCAGCAATACCGATGTGCGGGCCTGGATCTGAAGCCCCCAGGCATCGATCCGCCTTCTTCTCGCTGAGCAGGGCCGAGTGCCGCTCGCTATCGGCCGCGATCTCATTGATGGCTTTCACGCTTTTGACCACTCGAGAGCAACACCTGCTCTGAACTCCACTCAGAAAGTTCGTCCGCCTTCAAGCGAGACCTCTAAACCGTCTTCTGACAGCCTAAGCCCCAACGAATCGCCCTCACCGGCTCAACTGCGACTCGATAAAGCGAGCTACCGTTTCACCAAGGAAGCGGTTTCCGGGTTCGTGAAAGTGACAGTCATCCGGCCTTTGAAATTCAGCGATTCGAGGATCCATCGCACCAAAGAGGTCGTCGATCGCAACACCGTTCGCGGCCATTACCTTCGCAGCCGCTGCATTCCGGTCCAGCATGGATGCGGCAGTGTATTTACCCTCAACATCCGGCAAGGGAGTGGAGTTCGCCCAGATCACAGTCTTAGCGGATTGCTTCATTCGTTCGATGAGCTTCTCCAGCCGGGCGGAGTAATCTTCGATCGGGGTCTTTCGATCATGAATGCCAAAATTAAAATGGATGATGTCCCATTTCCCCTCCCCCAACCAAATGTCGATTTTTTTCAATCCTGTCGCGGTCGGACCACAGTTGGCAGGTGCGCGATGAACATTGGCCTTTCCTGCGAGTTCTTTTCGCACGGTCAAAGTATAGGCTCGCGATACCGAATCGCCGATCAGCAAAACACGGGGCAGAGCCGGATCATCCTCAACGAAGTCCCAGGCATTCGATTTACCGGCGACCTTTTCGCGCTTGTGAATCGGAAGGTAAAAGCTTCCAAGCTCGGACTGAAGAACCTTTTCCCAGGCCATCCCTGCGGGTGACAAAGTAGCAACCCATGTCTGATACTTTTTCTCAAGCTCCGCATCTTCCCTCGCTTTTTTGGCGGCCGCCTCCGCCGCATTCGTTGGCTCAGCGGCATCCTTTGCCAAAATGGATGGGGCCGGGATGGTGATCAGGCACAGACTGAGAATCAGAGCTTTTATGAGAGAAGGCATCTTAACATTCTAGAGGGCTTGTTGATTTCGACAAGTAGCCTTCCGCTTTATGCCTCCCGTGTTTACGCAAAGCAGTCCCGATTCGAATGGGCAAGCCTTTGCAAAACGATGTATTTATTCCTCTATCTACTTACCCATGAAAAATTGCAGCATTTCTTTCCCGCTCATTCTCTTGATCCTGACACTACTCTGCATCCCTGCCGGATCGCAGGCTCAGAACGGGACGCAAGCCGCCCCTAAGTTGAAAGATCTCAACGGATTCTTCCCTTTCGAAGTTCCAAAATCCCTCGAAGACTGGGAAAGACGTGCAGAGGAACTTCGCCGTCGTGTCCTCGTTGCCAACAATCTCTGGCCGATGCCTGCACGCACCCCGCTGAATGCCGTCGTTCATGGGAAAATCGAGCGTGAAGGCTTCACCATCGAGAAAGTCCATTTTGAAAGTATCCCCGGATTCCATGTCACCGGCCTGCTCTTTCGTCCTGCCAATCCTCCCAAAGGAAAGAAACTCCCCGCAATCCTTTCCCCTCACGGACACGGAGGTCGACTCATGGATCTCGGCGAAGAAGGCGTTCTCAAACAAATCGAAATTGGTGGAGAGAAGTTCGCCGACTCCGGTCGATTTCCAAAGGTCGCTCGCTGCGTCACTCTTGCGCGAATGGGTTGCGTCACCTTTCTCTATGACATGATCGGGTACGCCGACAATCAGCAGCTTTCCCGTCAACTCGGACACGGATTCGCCAAACAACGTCCCGACTTCGAAGGTAAAGAAAGCTGGGGCCTTTACTCCGCCCAGGCGGAAATGCGACTCCAATCCATCTTTGGACTCCAAACCTGGAATTCGGTCCGGGCGCTGGATTTTCTGGAGACACTCCCGGACGTCGATTCAAAACGCCTCGCAGTCACCGGTGGCAGCGGCGGAGGTACCCAGACGATCATGATCTGTGCAATCGACAAGCGCCCCATCGCCGCCTTTCCCAACGGGATGGTATCCAGTTCGATGCAGGGCGGTTGCACTTGTGAAAATGCCAGCCTCCTCCGGATCGGCACCGGAAATGTCGAACTCGCTGCGCTTTTTGCACCGAAGCCACAAGCCATGACTTCTGCCGATGACTGGACCAAGGAGATGCTCGTTCCCGGCAAAGGATTTCCCGAATTGAAAAAGCTCTACACCCTTTACGGCAAAGCGGAAGACGTTCACTGCGAAGACCTCACTCACTTCAAACACAACTACAACTACATCACACGCGAGATCATGTACCGCTGGTTCAACAAACACATGAATCTCGGCCTGAAGGAACCAATCGTTGAGAAAGATTTCCCCCGTCTGACAGAAGAGGAGCATGCTGTCTACAACGAAGCTCATCCTCGCCCGGAAGGTGGCGACGCTTTTGAAAAAGGCCTCACCCGCTGGCTGGCTGACACCTCCGACAAACAACTCGCGGGAATGTCACCAGAGGATAGAAACAAAACGATCCGCCAGGCCTGGAAAACCATCACCGGAGTCGAGTCCCCTTCCAGAATCGCCGCGAAAGCAGACGGGGCTTTTCGAGAAAAATTTGAAGCCGCTCCCGGAAAAACCTTCACCCTCCTCGTCGATGGTTCCGGAAAAGGCAAAATCAAAACGATGCCAAACCGCCACGAACTCGTCGTTCTTCAAGCCGATGTCAAAGAAAGCGCCGTCGTCCCTAACAAACGCGAATTCGCCGGCTACACCCACGGATACAATCACTCCCTTTTCGCGAGACGAGTTCAGCAGATCGCCGCGAATATTGCCTTCGTTCATGCGAAAGGAGCAAAGCTTAATATTCAGTGCGTCAACGGGTCCGAACCGGTCGTCCTCGCCGCGATCGCCGTTTCTGCCAAAGGAGCGGTGGAATCTCTTACTTTAGAGAGCGACAGCTTTCGCTTCGCCAATATCACCAGTTATCGAGATCCGAACTTCGTGCCGGGCGCGGTCAAGTATGGAGACACTCCCGCGCTGATGGATCTGGTTCAGGCGAGCGGAGCGATGGTGGCGATGCCGTAGTTTCCGGCGTCCTCTGTAGGGCGAGCGCTCCGCTTGCCCTCGAACCAATACGGCCTCAGCCGCTTACTTGATAGAACCACCCGCTAACGCGGCAATTTCCAAAGGCAGGCGACGCGCCCGCCCCACAGTTTCCCGCGCTCCTCTGTAGGGCGAGCGCTCCGCTTGCTCTTTGATCCAATACGGCCTCAGCCGCAAATCTTACAAGGATCCATCTCGTCCTTTCTTTTCAAACCCTCGAAAAAAGGCAACACTCCCATCAATGAAAACTTTCTTCGGACTCCTGATCTGCCTACACGCGCTCATCCCTGCCCCCCTCCTCGCGCAGGATAAACCCAACATCGTCCTCATCTTCGTCGATGATCTGGGTTACGGGGACCTCGGCTGTTACGGCAATGAGGTGATCAAAACTCCGCACATCGACAAGCTCGCAGCGGACGGTCAGCGCTGGACGAATTTTTACGCCTCCGGGAATTACTGCGTTCCCAGTCGAAAAGGCTTGATGAGCGGAAGGCATCCCGGCCTTCTCGAAAAAGAAACCCTGGTCAAAGACCGTGAGGCCCTTCTTCCTGCGATGTTGAAACGTCAGGGCTACGCCACCGCCATCCTCGGCAAATGGCATCTCGCCGGATACCCCAAAGATTTCACCACCTCTCCAATGCATCCGCTTGAGTGCGGATTCGATTCCCACTTTGGAACACCGGGAAGCAACGACGCGCCAGGCCCTCCCAAACAAACCCGGGAGGCTTTTGATAATGCCACCTCAAGCACCTGGAAGATCCCGCTGATTCGTGGCCGGGAAGTCTTCGAAGATCCCGCCGATCAATCCCTCTTCACCAAACGCTACACCGAAGAAGCCGTCGACTGGATTGGAAAGAAAAAGGACGAGCCTTTCTTTCTCTATCTCGCCCACAACATGCCGCACGTTCCCATATTCCCTTCGGAGAAATTCGCAGGGAAAAGCGAAGGCGGCACCTTTGGCGATGTCGTCGAGGAAATCGACTGGTCCGTAGGGCAAGTGATGAAGGCGCTGACAGACAAGGGCCTGGAAAAGAACACCCTCGTCATTTTCACCAGTGACAACGGGCCATGGACTGTCTTCGCTCCCCACGGCGGAACCGCCGGGCCGCTCCGTGGCGAAAAATCAACTACCTGGGAAGGCGGGTCAAGAGTACCCGCCATCTTCCACTGGCCTGGAAAGATCGAGACAGGAGTTGTGGATGGGATCGGCGCCAACCTCGATCTTTACACGACCTTCGCGAACCTGAGCGGGGCAAAAAAAGAGGAACTACCTGCAGACAAACCGGGATGGATGTCGAAGGACCTCACTCCGACCCTTCTCGAAAAGAAACCAAGCCCGCGCTCACAATGGTTTTACCAAAACGGAATCTACCGATCCGGAAACTACAAAGTTCACACCCTCACCAGTCATCCCACCAATCCTGACACGAGGAAAAAACGCCCTGCGACGAAACACGACCCTCCCCTGCTTTTTGACCTGAATGCCGACATTGGCGAGCAGAAGAATATCGCCGCGGAGAATCCCGAAATCGTGTCGAGGCTGCTACGGGAGATGAATCGGGTTAAGGGTGGGAAGTAGGCGCGGAACTTTAGCAAGATTCCGCTACAGAGCGGGAGCGATAGGAAATGTTCATCCGGCCGCTGAGGGATTGGCATTTCGGTTCAGATTGTGATTCACTTCTGACCACATTCATGAAAAAACCCTACCCAAACAGCTACTGGCTTGAGCCGGACCGTATTCTTTGCGGTGAATATCCTAAAGAAATCGACGATATGGAGGATGATGAGGCGATGGATGCGCTTCTTGAAAGTGGCGCCCGCGTTTTCATCGACCTGACTTCTGAAGGGGAACTGAAACCTTATGACGTAATTGCCCGAAGCCGCGCAGAGAAGCTGGGGATTGATCCGGATACTTTGCAGTTTCACCGTTTCCCGGTGCCGGACGGCTCGGTTCCGGAAAGCACTGAGGACATGCAGCGCATCGTCGACACCGTCAAAGCCGCGAACAAAGATGAGCTGATTGCCTATATCCATTGCTGGGGAGGCCGCGGTCGAACCGGGACAGTGGCAGGATGCCTGCTTTCGGAGATCACCGGTCACACGGGTGAGGATGCGATGTCCGACTTGCAGGTCCGCTGGCAGGGTTGTGCGAAATCCGAACGGGGCCCGTGCCCGGAATCGGATGCTCAGCGCAATTTTATTTTGAACTGGAAGCCGGGAAACTGACTGCGAAGAGAAAATGAAAGGCCCCTACCCCGAAAGCTACTGGCTTGAGCCGAGCCGGATTCTTTGCGGCGAATATCCGCGCACGAAATCCAATGACGCCGAGCCGGAGAAAATGAGGGCCATCCTCGAAGCAGGAGTGCGTGTCTTTGTTGATCTGACTGAAGAAGGCGAACTGAGTCCCTACACTGACATTGCTCGAAATGTAGCGACATCGATCGGACTGGATCCGGATTCGCTCGAGTTTTATCGTCACCCGATCCGCGATGTTTCAATACCGGATGATCCGGCGGAAATGCGGGCCACGCTTCGACAAATCCGTCTGGCACGGCATTCCCACAAAACGGTCTATCTGCACTGTTGGGGAGGAGTTGGGCGAACGGGAACAGTGGCGGGCTGTTTGCTCCGGGACCTTTTTGGATGCAGCGGCGATGAGGCTCTCTCCCGCTTTCAGGAAAGTTGGAATCACTGCGCCAAGTCAGCCCATCGTGGAGCGCCGGAAACGGAGGAGCAAAGAGAGTATATTCGATCATTCAACCCTCTTGAATCGTCTTCGCTCCAGCGGATTCGGGATGCGGTAATTGGTGCCGCAACAGGCGATGCGCTCGGGGTACCAGTCGAGTTTAAAGGTCGGGAGGCACGGAAAGAGGATCCCGTTTCGACCATGCGGGAGTTTGGAACGCACCAACAACCCGCCGGGACCTGGTCCGATGACAGTTCAATGATTTTTGCAACGATGGACGGACTGAGCGAAGCCGGGGAATTCTCCCCTGAAGCAGTGATGGACAATTTCGACGCCTGGATGGGAAAAGCGAAATACACCCCTCACGGTCGTGTTTTTGATATGGGAAATGCCACTTCGAATGCAATCCGCAATTTCCGGGACGGGCTTCCTCAGGCAGAATGGGGAGGCTCATCAGAATGGAGCAATGGCAACGGCTCGCTCATGCGGATCCTGCCCATTGGACTCGCCTATGCAAATGATCCGGATCTGATGGAAAAGGCTGGTCTGGTTTCCTCGCTCACACACGCCCACGAACGCTCCCGTTTCTGCTGCGCGTTTTATTGCCTTGTTGTCAGCGAACTCCTTCACGGAGAAGGCCTGGTCGATGCGACGGATTTTGCATGGCGAGTAATGGATGCTCGCTTTGATTTCTCCGATGCGGAGCGGGCTCGTTTTGAAAAGCTTCACCCCGACAAACTTTTCAAACGCACTGAGGAATCTATCGGATCATCCGGTCATGTGATCGATACCCTCGAGGCTTCCTTGTGGGTAAATTCCCGGCACGATAACTTTGCGGCTGTTGCTTTACACGCGGTTAACCTGGGTGATGACACCGACACGACCGGATGCGTCGCGGGAGGCCTTGCCGGTTTAATTTACGGGGAGGCAGGAATCCCCGAAGAGTGGAAAAAAGTGTTGGTCGGTCAGGATCGAATTTCGAAATGGTGTGAGGACTTCGCCTTGTATTTGGGCAAGAATTAAATCATCCCTTCCAAAGACCATCTCTACCTTACGATCTTTTCGGCCGACAGATTCGACACTGCTTCGTGAGCTTTCTCCCGCAGGAACCTGGCGTGGTCCGGATCAATCCCTTTTGGAACAAAGGAGTTATTGACCACGCTCTCGCCAAAGAGCACTTCAAACCAAACGCAACCGAGCAAGTACTTCCCGGCAATCCCGGCGTGATGGCCGTCCAGCTTTAATGTCTTTTCCCCGGCGTCGTTCTTTTTCCAGAACCATCCGGTGTGAAGAGAATAAGTCTCGTCCGGAAGCGCAGGAGTGGCAGCCGTCTTGAAATCGAATTTCTGATCAGGCTTGTAACCCATCTCCGGATCGGTATCCGCCAAAAACATCGCATCTCCACAGGGTAGAATTCCGAGATCGAATTCCTTAGCGAAGCCATGATAGGCCGCTCTCACCTGCTCATACATTTCGCGATGAGTGTGTGGTTCTTTCCCCTCGTTTGCCGGAACAAACCGCGGATCATCCACCCGGTAGGCCCAGGTCTGGTGGACCATGACTTTCGAATCCGGCGCCCGCTCTTTGATGAAATGATAAAGGTCCTCACCGAAAGGGCGGTAGGTCGCCGGGTCGTGACTCTGGATACTTCTCTGCTGCATCGTAATGAAATCCCACTTCCGGTTCTTCAGCATTCCGTCGAGCGAAAGTTTCCCTCCTCCGTAGGGCGATCCGGCCTTGCTCTCCGGATCTTTCTTAAAAGCGGCGACGTGATTCCAATGCCGCTCCAAACTGCATCCTCCCAGGTTGGCGCGTCCTTCAACGACCCGATGTCCCGCATCAATTGCAAGCCCGGGAAGATAAGTTAAGGCATTCTCAGCAAAACTGTTTCCAATGGTGAGGACGCTGACGGTCTTTGTTTTTTTCTCTTCGGCACATCCTGACGAAAGGACGAAGAAGAAGATTAAGAAGCAAAAGTAGAATCGATTCATGCTGGGCGAATGATCTTTGATTCCGCTCTCAGAGTAAAGAGGCGCATTCAGAAAAATCGACCTTCACGAATAGCCATCCTTCACCGTTCCCGCTCTGGAGACCCAGCAGAGGAATCCTATCAGATACGTAAACAGAATCCATTCCCAGAGAGGTGTGGAATGAATCCCCTCACCCGGCCAGTGTTCCAGCTCCGGATTCTGGCGGCATTTCCACTCCCAGGAAACGAGACAGCCGATGCAGACGATCCAAAGAAGAGCGTAAATCCGGATCGGCCAGCTTGAGCTCTTTCGAAATCCGCTCCGGGAAAGAGCTACGGTATCGGCTATAACAGCGAAGAGGATCATGAAAATAGAGATGATCGCAATACGAGTGTGAAGATGCCCGGTTCGTATTTCCCCCCGGAAGATTTTCCGCGAGTCAGGAATCCAGACGGAGAAAAGGATGAGAATCATTCCAAGCAGATACAGACTGGTCGGAATTTTGATAGCTGAACCGACATGAGGCTGGAAATTTCGATGACGCTCCCAGACGAGGCGCGCCAGCAATAGAACAAGGGCGGTCATTCCCACTTGATACCAAAGGTATCCCGCCGGGTTTCTGGCATTGTCAGGTGAACCGAGAAAGGAAATCGTTGCCGTAAAAATCGAGAACTCGTTCTCCGGGGGATAGAGCAAGCGTGCCATCGTCACCCCCACGAGAGCGATTGCAGAAAGTAGCAGGGTTATCCAATTCGGCCTCATACACTCCTGTCGACACACTGATCCCTGAATGGGGTGAGTGACCTACGAAGCTCCAGTCTGTTCAAAGAACGCCTCCAAATCAACCCGGAAGAACCAGGTTTTCATATGGCGACAGATTTTTCACCGCCACCAGATCGGCGAGCCCGTCTTCCATGGAGATGTAGGGTTCAAACCCTAACATGAGCGCTGAATACCCCCCGTTCCCGCAGGAATGAATGATCTCGCCGGTTCGGCCGGGTTGATGAATCGGTAGCGGTGAATCGGGATAGATTCTCTGGAAAATACTAATCAGTTCGTTAATGGATCTACTGTTGCCGGTGCTGACGTTTCGGCTTCCGCTCTCCACTTTCCGGTTGGTTGCGGCAAGAACATTGGCTCTGGCGATGTCTCGAACCGAAACAAAATCACGGGTCTGGCTTCCGTCGCCATAGACGTTGACGGCCTCTCCGCGAGCAAAGCGGTCTGAGAAAATTGAAATCACTCCGGAGTAGGGATTTTTCGGATCCTGCCGATCACCGTAGACATTGAAATATCGAAGACAGACAACCTCCATCTCATAGGAAATCGCGTAGCCAAGGAGGATATTCTCGGATGCAAGCTTGGCAGATCCATACATGCCGACCGGACGAGTCGGGCAGTTTTCATGAATGAGCCGCTCATTGCAATCGCCGTAGACCGCTGCCGACGATGCGAATACCAATCGATTAACATTATTCTTTCTGGCCGTTTCCGCTACGATTTGAGTGGCCTCAATGTTCAATTCAAAATTTCGAATCGGATCTTCCTGAGCAACCACGACACTAACGAGTCCTGCGAGATGAATAATAGCGTGGGGCACAAACTGACGACAGATGCTATCTAACGATTCTGAATCGAGCACATCCGCCTGAACAAATTCAAATCTGTCGTTCTTGATGACATTGGTAAGGTTCTGGAGAGACCCGGTGCTCAAGTCATCGACACCAAGAACACTGTGACCATCAGAAATGAGAGCCTCAACGGTGTGGCTGCCGATAAAGCCAGCGGCACCGGTTACGAGAACTTTTGAACCGGGACGTGTTTCGAATCGGGAATGCGGAAGAATCATTGCGTCGGAGAGTCAAAAACAGATTACGAAGGCAGGACTTCGATAGCGGACAGATGGATTTCGATCTCTTTGAGAAGTACCTCGAGATCGACCGGTTTGTTCAGCACCTCACAGTGAAATCGCTCTCCTGCATTTTCGAGTTCCGGTCCGAGTGCGGTGAGCAAAATCACCGGAATTCTGGAAAGCCTTCGATCTGTCCCCAGCTCCCCCAAAATCTCTGTGCCGCTTTTTCCCGGCATCATGATATCGAGAACAATAAGGTCCGGCTCGACTCGCCTCACAGTCTCCATTGCGTTCAAGGAGTTGTTCTCTGAAATGGCGTCGTACCCATTCTGAATCAGAGCTCTTGAGAGTAAAACCGTGAGGTTTAAATTGTCGTCGATAAGTAGGATTCGGCCTTTCATGCTTAATTACAATAATTGCCTATAATTTTGATAACATCAACAGTTAAATGGCGCTTTAAAGGTTTTTAAGAGGCATTTTCACGATTTTTATCACTTTTGTCGCAATTTGCAGAATTATGGGAATGCAATTTGGTGGAAATTGCCCCCGGAATCGTGAGGATTGACGCATTTCCCCTGAAGAACTAGCGATGACGCAATTGAAGAAGAGACGCCCTGATTGGGAGCCCGTTTGTGTTCAACTAAAGCAGAACACCATCACCCTCAAAAGGAACACAGAGACGCTCGTAGCTTTCGAACTCACGCGGAGTTTTGTAGTAGAGGTTACAATCCCAGGAGCGCTGCAGTAATCCGCCCGGCTTTTTCTGAGCGTTCAGTATCGGCCAGATAAAGAGATCAGTATCCGTAGCTAAAGGTGAATTCTCAGGATGTCGGCACATTTGACTGATCAAAGCCATTGAGTAGTCCATCGCCTCCCCTCCAAAATTGGCGTAGTCGACTAGCCTTACTGCGCGAATACTATATTTCTGGAAAGGAAAACCAATAAAATAGGAAAGCAGTTGATCATTGCGATCTACCAATCCAACAAAGTGACGTTTACTCGTTCCCACGGATGCTGCCCAGTTAAGACCATCGAGGGTGATTCGCCGATGGATTGATCCATCGTGGGGTCGACGGCAGATCGATGCAATTTCCGCGGGATCATGAACCAGTCGCGACCCGGGAATTTCAACTGCAGTGACACCATTTAGAATGGAACTGGCCCGGGAAATTAAACTGCGGGGATGCCATCCAGTGTTCTTCGTGAAAAAATAATGCTGCGAGCCCTCCCGGCAGGATTGAAACTTAAAGCGGTCCAGAATTTCGCGAACTTTCTCTGAGGGTGTGCCATCCACAATGTGATGGGTCGCAGTGAGACGCTTCACCTTTAGAAAGACACCCAATGCGGCGTCACGATGTGCTTCAGCGACAAAGAAGGTCGTCGCGATCAGACTCGGAATAATCGTCCCGTCCCTTTCGTAATCGTGAGGTATGAATCCGTGAAACCCTACGAGTTCCCCATCGGGACTCTTCAGTAAAAGCGCTTTGAGCGTGTCCTCGTGAAAGAAAGGATTATCCCGCCACCACCAGTCCAGGCGCATGCGCCAAATCTCGGCGTGCTCCTCTCCGGGGTTGGGTTCGGGAAGCTCCCCTTTTCGAACAAACTCCGCAAGGAAAGCAGCAATCTCGTCCTCAATGGGAGCGGATCCTCTAACTTCCTCGATGGTGTAGCTCATGAAGGAATCACGACATCACTGGAGCTTTCAACAGGTCGTCCTTCACCCGCAGCGGCGAGTTCTTCAGCAGCGGCTTTGAAAGCGAGTCCGGCTTCTTCGAAATCTTTCTCATCCGGCGGCACGTCGAGAATGAATTCCTCCACTCCGGCGCGAGTCAGGTCGACGATCAAATTCTTGAGGCCTTCGCGGCTGGAGATGAAATACGGGCAATCAGCCTGGAAATTACGGAAGGGTGCCAGCCAGTAGCCGTTGTCACATTTGTCGTTGGTATCAGCGGCAAACTTGAGACGTTTTTTCCATACCGAATCCGTATTCTTCATGGAATGCTCCAGCATGTGCTTTCCGCGACGGTCTTCGGGGAACTTCCCGTTGGCTGCTTCCCAGGCTTCCTCTTCTGTCTCGCGACAAACTACTCCAAAGTGAATTCCTTTGTCTTCTTTCACCACTCCGGCGAGTTCAGGCATCAGCATTTTCATGCCAACTGCTCCGGTCGCATCGCGCACCTTTGTCGCTCCTTCGGAATGGCCGGCGATAAAGAATCCGGGCTGCAGATCCTGCGGGATCTCAGTGGGAAGCGCGAGATCTTTGATCGTGTAATATTTCCCTTCGTAGGAGACTGGACGAGGTGACTTTTCGGTCAGGAGCTGAATGATTTCGATATACTCCAGAAGGCGATCGTATTTCTCATCATGATCCAATGAACAATCAAGAGCAGCAGCCTGGCTCAATGCAGTTCCCGTGATCATATTGAGAAAGACCTGTTTCTTAAATGCATACGCATAGGAAGAAACCATCTTCGCAGCGGTAAAGGGGTGCATATACAATGGGTTCACTGCGATCAGCGGGGCCACATCATATTGTTCGACGATGGTCTGGGCGGCCACGAAGACCTCCACAAAAGTGTCGTTCCCATTAAACAGAAGCGGTCCGGTTAATCCGTAGTTCCGACACCACTCGCCGGTCTTCTTGATATTCGGCCAGTATTCCGAGGCGTCGAGCGTCCGGGGTGTGATGGCAAAACAGTGAATCGTTTTATCGCGGTATTGGAATTCCATGCTGTGGGAGTTTTATAGATTTTCAGGGCCTGTTTTCGGCACGGGACTTGCTGAATTTCACTTGCAGCTGTCGACCAGCTTTTGGATCTCGGCGAGATTTGCGAAAGTGTTTTCCGTCAGCTCATCATCCGGAATTTGAATTCCGAAAGTATCCTCCAGGTCAAGGAGCAAATCGATCGACGCCATGGAATCGAGACCTGCTTCACCAAGCGGCTGCTCGATACCGAGCGAATCGTCTGCTTTCAGGAATTTGAGGTGTGGCCGCACGACGGCTTCGAGTTTTTCGATTGAAACAGTGCTTTCCATTTTCTTTCTTTGTTTGTGTAAAAGGATTGGGAGAATTGACTATGAAATTTTCTCGTGACCGCTGCGCATTTGATACACCGCTTCGATCTCTCCATGGCGATAGGCCACTTCGACCGGTGTCGGACGGCTCAAAAATCCGATAACGCTGCCGGTGAGCCCGTAGGCTCCGGTATTGGGAACAGTGACAAGGTCCCCGATTTGTAATTCCGGCAGGGAAATTTTGCGACCGATGCAATCCAGAGGCGTGCACAACTGCCCTACTACATCAAACTGAGTTTCCGTTCTGTCACGGCGAATCCCCGGAACCTCGATATCAATATTGAAACGTGGAATTCGGCCAAGGCCAGACATTCCGCCCAGATGATGAATGCCTGTGTCGAGAATCAGGTATTTTTTCCCCTTGGACTCTTTGATGTCCATCACCCGTGTCAGCAAAGTGCCGGACGAAGCGACCAGGTAACGACCTGACTCAAACCACCATTCCGCATCACGTGCCTCATCAGACTTGAGAAGAAGCTCAGCAAGCCCTTCGCGGAGCGGACTCAAGTCAGGTCCACTTCCCACATGAGAATAGGGCCAGGGAAATCCGCCTCCGAAATTGAGAACCTGCAGGGGAAAGTCGAGACGGCGGGAAATTTTCTGGGCGGTCTCAACTGCCGAAGTGAAGCAGGCGAGCAACTCATCCGGACCTCCGACCTGAGTTCCCCAATAAATGTGAACGCCGACAATATCGACGATACCTTTGATGTCCTGCATTCGACAGGGATTTGCTCCGAGGAGACAGTCCTCTTCGAATCCAAACTGGCTGGCAACTCCCGACATCGCCAATTTTGCTTTGGGAGCTTCGAGTGGATTCACCCGAAATAGTCCGCGCACCGTCACGTCCGCTTTTTCAGCTGCGGATGAGATAATGGACAGATCAGTCCATGACTCGATGGAGAACTGTCGGATTCCGTTCTCGATAGCAAAATCAATTTCGCCCACTGATTTTCCCGGTCCACCGTAGAGTGCATTGGAGAGATCAAACCCGGCTTCGATTGCCGCAGCAATTTCGCCAGCGGAAGTCAGGTCCGCTTCGCAGCCGTTACGATGCAATTCTCCCGCAACCGATGGAAGCGGGTTTGCTTTAAAGGAATACATCAAGCGCGAGCTCGTTCCCGTCGGAAAAAAGCTCTTCAGCTCTGCGCATCGTTTCGACACCTCATTGAGGTCGTATGCGTAGAGGGGGCTTCCATAATTCTCGACGAGTTCTCCGAAGAATTCCTCGTTCACTGAGGCCGTTGCTCCTTCAGATAGCAGATCTGGATTGCTCGTTTTTGTCGCTGTTGAGATAGAAACCATCAAAGGAAGATTATTAATTATACGTAATTTCCATTATTTCCATACAAAAGCAAGGCGAAATGCCTCGTTTTTGGTGACTTTTGAAAGTCCTACGATTTGTAGGCTGCGAGAATGGACTCGTAGAAGGTCAGCGCACTGCTCGTCATTTTGTCGACACCAAACTCCCGTTCATATCGACGGCGCGCATGCTTTGCAGAGGAACTCCTCCTCTCAAAATCGTTAAGGAGAAGATCAAGAGCCTCGAAAAGAGCTTTCTCATTTCCCCTCGCTACCAGAATTCCGGTGACACCATTATCGACGGCCTCAGCTGCGCCGCCCACATTGGAGACAACGGTCGGAAGACCCATGGCCATCGCTTCGATCGTGGAAAGAGGAAAACCTTCCCAGTCGGAGACGAGAGCAAAAATCTGACACCGCGCAAGAATCGCATTCACATCTTCAACATGACCGTGAAATTCAACCAGCTCAGAAATCCCCATTCCTTCAGCGGCCAGTTTTGTCTTTTCCAGATCCGGTCCGTCCCCGATAAAATCAATCTCCACGTCCCCTTCTCGGTAGCGGGCATATCGTAAAAGAGATTCAGGTTGTTTCGGCCAGGCCTGACGCCCCACAAAGGCAATACGAATGGGACGAATCCCAAGCATCAAGGCTACTTCGTATCCCTTATCCTGCGGATCAGCGCAACCATTGTGGACTACTTTTATCGTCGCTTCCTTAAGACGCAGCTTGGACGTGGCGAAAAGCTTGTCCCATTCACTCACACAGATCACACCGTGGGCGAATCGTTGAACGCAGGATTCCAGAACCCGATACACCATCTTTTTCAGAAAAGGTCCCGAGTGGCAGATCGCCCAGCCATGTGCGGTGTGGACGTTGCATTGCCTTTCAGCGACGCAGGCAAAACGCCCCACGATGCCCGCCTTGGAAGAATGAGTAGAAACCAGGTCGGGTTTCAATTCGCGGATTAATTTTCGAATCGATTTTACCGCCTTCAAATCCTGCACTGGAGAAATCTCGCGTTGTAACAGCTTGAGCTGATGCAATTCAATTCCGTCGAGACGAGCATCGGAAGTATCCACCTCCCCCACCCCGTAGGAAAGATGCACCTCCCAGCCCAGTTTTCGGGCTGCCTGACACATTTCCAGAACATGCGTCTGCGCCCCGCCGATTGAATCCATGCGGGTAATTAAAAACAAAAGACGGCTACCTGATTCCTTCTCATCAGGAACCGCGTGCTCCAATCTTCGGTTGATGGCATCACCGAACCCAGTCTCCATCACTTTCGCTAACCTCATGTAGCGCAATTGGCAAAGTGATATGTAGATTCCAGTGTGCTTGATTGTTGATTTTTGTTGGAAATCTCGCCGAGAACCTTTGTTCCATGTCCTGACAACATTGCCTGAGCAGTTGCCAGGCCGGGCATTCCCTGAGGAGGACGTTGGGTATCCCTGACCACAACCGCAAGCTGGGCGTTTCCTTTTTGAAATGCCCAGGCATCGCTGTGAAGCATGGCCGGCCCGTCGAGGTAAACTGCGTCGCAGAGGCTTGGTGCTTGATCGAGCATATCCGAATAGACCTCGTAGTTGCTGCGCCAATGATTGCGTGTAATCACATGCAATCCGCTCTCGCCAACTTTTGTCATATCGAGTGCTTCGGACACATTATCCACCCGACCGGGATCGGCCTGCTTGTTGCGAAACCATTCCTGAAGGCAGGGATTCATTTCGTTGGCTTCCACGAGGAAAACTTTCCTACCAGCCGCAGCAGCACTGCAGGCAAGGGCGATACTGATCAATGTCTTTCCTTCACGCGGGGTCGCACTGGTCACCAGCAAACTTGGGAAACGTGAGTCCTGGAGTAAGGCGGAGTTGAAACGGTGAATCGCTTCCCCGTGAGGAGTGTCCGTCTGGATACCAAGCCGGATTAATTCCGAACTGTCCATGGCAGCGAGCACCGGCATTTTGATCAAGTTTCGTGAATCACGCGGAACCAGAGCATTCCGGGATTCGGCCGTCGGACTATGAGCAGAGGCCAAGGTCTTCGACTGAGATGCTGGTGCCGGAGCAAGGGCCTCCTTTGTCTCTTTGTCCTTTTGATCCGCTCTCTTCAGCAGATCTCTCAGATAGTCGTATCCAAAAGCCATCACTGGGAAACCGATAAAGCCAAACCCAAATGCCATACCTGAAAGAACCACCGAAACCAAAAGCCTGGGATTTACGGGACGTTTGGGAGGAATCGCCTCCTCTGCGATCCTAAGGTCGTTGGACCCGGAAAATTGCAAGGCCACATGAGCTTCGCTCAACTGACTGCTGAGGCGGTCGTAAAGATTTCTCTCCGCCGCCAGCTGCATCTCGAGAATTTCCTGTTTCAACTCTTTCTGCTGCTGATCGAGAGCTGTGTTTTCTGCAGAGAGAAACTCACTGGAAGCGGCTTCAAGCTTTGCAAATTCAGTCTTCAGTTCAGCACCAATCTGATTGACGGCATCACTGATCAGTCGCTTCAGTTGAAGCTCCAGACCATTCACCTCACGTTTCGCTTGAATCACTTTTGAATGAGTCCCTTCGTAACTGGATTCCCGTGATATCAGTTCTGCTGATTTTTCAGCGAGTTTTTTCTGAATGGTTTTAACACCTGGAAGAGCTGCAATTTCATCGATGGATAACAATGCGTCCGGGTTCTCCTCAGCGGCATCGACTCTGGCAAGAGTATTTTCCAAGTGAGAGATTTTCAATTTCGACTCAACAATCTTCAAATTGATTGCGTCGACTCCCTTGATTTCATTTTGCCCCGGGTCGCGGTTACTAACGAGCCTTTCACTGCGACGAAATTCAAGAAGCTCCTGCTCCTTCACTTTTACCCGGCCGAGCAGTTCCTTGAGGTGCTCCCCCAGAAACACCGTTGCCTGCTCCATCCCCTTCTTCTCCTCGATGGTGATGTATTTTAAGAAGGAGGATGTGTAGGCGTTGGCGAACTCTGCAGCCACTTTTGGATCACCATGCATAATGGTCACCCGAAGCAGGTGAGTCTCTTTGACAGGATCTGCAATCACTTCATTTTCCACGCCATCAAGAAAATCATCGAGAGGCGAGTCCTCTCCGGGCTCTCCAGGTTCTTCTGCAGGAAGAATGGCCCCGAGAAGTTTCCCCAATCGTCCCGGCTTTTGCCCGGCGAGAAACCGGTCAATAACTGTCTCTTATACACATCTGACGCTGCCGACGAAGAGGATAGTGTAGA
>CAJXQE010000081.1 GCA_913058215.1 uncultured Verrucomicrobiales bacterium | reverse complement strand
ATCCTCTTCGTCGGCAGCGTCAGATGTGTATAAGAGACAGCCGGTGACCTTGATCGAAGTCGGGGCAGGGGGCGGACAACTTGCCGCAGGGATTTTACAGGAGCTGGGATGGAGAGGGCGAAGAAGAACGAACTATCATATTGTCGAAGTTTCTGCGCCGCTTCAAGGGCGGCAAAGGGAGACACTAGGACGCCGAAGTTCGCAGGTAAGCTGGCATGACTCAATTCGTTCTGCGCTCGCTGGGTCCGGTGGCAGGGCCCTGGTATTTTCCAACGAGCTGGTCGATGCGTTCCCGGCAAAATGGCTCCGATGGAGCCGGGAGAAAGAGAGTTGGGAGGAGGTGTTTATTTCCTATGATTCAGCTCGTGGCTTGAGGGAAGTCTTTCACGGCATTGAAGAGGTCGGTTCGCTCGGGGCTTTTTCATCGACTGCGCTCACGTCTCCCGCCGATGGGCAGAGGATTGAGATTGTGCCTTCCTATCGCCAATGGCTTAAAGATGCCGTGGGTGACATGACCGAAGGTTCAATGCTTACGGTTGATTACGGAGGAAGTGCCGAAGCGAACTACAGTCGCCGAGCCGGGGGGACGATGCGGGCCTACTATCGGAACCAGCGCTTGGGCGGTGGTGATATCTATCAAAGGTTCGGGAAACAGGATCTGACTTTCGATGTGAATTTTGATGACTTGAAAAATTGGGGGGAAGAGTTTGGAATGGAAACGGTGGAGCAGAAAACCCAGGCGGCATTTTTGGAGGGCGCCGATGTGATGGCCGATGGGGAAGTCGGTCAGGCGTTTAAGGTGCTTCATCAGAGAAAACTTTGAGACTGGACACTCAGGAATTCCCGCTTACTTTGCTTTACGTTGATCGGATGAAAAATACCACACGCAGCACCAAATCTCTTCTTTCCCTGCTCCCTATCGAGCTGGTGCTACTGGGCTAGTCTGCCCTGTTCCTTTTTCTTTTCCCAACACCCCGACTTTCTCTTGCGGGATAATTGTGCCTGCAAAACTCGCTTTTTCTATTTTCTCAAACAAACTGAATAACAAATGAAACCTGAATCCATCGAAAAATATCGGCCGTTTCCTGCGGTTGATTTGCCCGACCGGCAGTGGCCGGACCGGACGATTACGAACGCTCCCATCTGGTGCAGCGTGGACCTTCGCGACGGGAATCAGGCGCTACCGATTCCGATGTCCGTGGAAGAGAAATTGAAGATGTTCGACTTGCTCGTTCGCATTGGCTTCAAACAGATTGAAGTCGGCTTCCCTTCCGCTGCGGATACGGAGTTTAATTTCTTGCGGGCGCTCGTTGATCAGAATCGCATTCCTGAAGATGTTACGGTGCAAGTGTTAGTGCAGGCTCGTGAGCATTTAATCCGTCGGACCTTCGAAAGTTTGGTCGGAGTGAAAAAGGCGATCGTGCATTTGTATAACTCGACTTCTCCTTTGCAACGTCGGGTTACTTTCAGCGATGCTACCCAGGAGGAGATCAAAAAGATTGCTGTCGACGGGGCGAAGTTGATTAAGGAATTGGTCCCTACTCTTCCCGACACTGACATCACTTTGCAATACTCGCCTGAGAGTTTTTCAGATACGGAAATGGACTTCGCCCTTGAGGTTTGCAACGAAGTGTCTGCCGTATGGGATCCTACTGTAGATAACAAAATCATCTTGAATCTTCCGGCTACGGTCGAGTGGGCGACTCCGAATGTGCATGCCGATCAGATAGAATGGTTCTGTCGGAACATGGATAAGCGGGAAGAGAGTATCATCAGCCTTCACACTCACAATGATAGAGGTACGGGAATCGCCGCAACAGAGCTTGGCTTGATGGCCGGCGCTGACCGGGTCGAGGGAACGCTTTTCGGAAATGGCGAGCGCACCGGGAATCTCGATATTGTCATCGTGGCTTTGAATATGAACAGTCACGGGATCGAAACTGGATTGGATTTTTCAGACATGTCATCCATTCGGGCGGTTTATGAGGAGGTCACGCGATTAATTGTTCCCGAGCGTCAACCGTACGCAGGCGAGCTGGTCTTTACTGCTTTCTCCGGAAGCCACCAGGATGCGATCAAGAAAGGATTCGATCGTCGCACTCGTGAGCTGGGCGACGGTAATGACGCTGATCTCCCATGGGGAGTTCCTTATTTGACCATCGATCCGCAGGACATCGGTCGCAGCTATGAAGCGATCATCCGGATTAACAGTCAGAGTGGAAAAGGCGGTGTCGCTTATGTCCTCGATCGGGAGCACGGGTTCGATTTGCCCAAGACAATGCACCCGCAGGTTGGCAAATTCGTCTACGGTATTGCTGACTCGGAAGGCAGGGAACTGAGCAATGACGAGATTGGAAAAATCTTCTTCAAGGAATTTACCAATGTCGAAACCCCGATGAGCCTGGTTGAGTTTGAGCTTGATCACACTTCTATCAAACAGGGCGTTGTGGTGTGTCATGCCACTGTGAAAATTGGCGATGAGGAGTTCAAAGGAACCGGTGAAGGAAACGGTCCGATCAATTCCTTTGTCCATATGTTAGAGACTTCGGGTTACAAAGATTTCCAGGTGAGCGATTACCGGAGTCAGGCATTACGCGGCGGTTCGGATGCGGATTCAGCGGCTTACGTGCAGATCCAGAATTCCAAAAGCGGGCAGCTTCTCTGGGGCTGTGGTGTCGATCCCTCGATTGAGATGGCTGGATTGAAAGCGTTGATCTGTGCCTGGAACCTGCAGAGAAAAGCTTCTTCATGAGTAACTCAAAAAAAGCGGTCATCTTTGATCTCGACGGCACTCTGTTGGATACTTTGCAGGATCTATGCGATTCCGGAAATGCCGTGCTCGCTGCTCATGGTCATCCCACTCATTCGAAAGAGGATTACAAAACCTTTATCGGAGATGGAATGATGAGTCTCGTGCGCGCGATTTTTCCGGAAGGGCACAAGCCGGAAACGGATGCCGAATGCGACGCAATGCTGTCCGAGTATCGTGAAGCCTACGGCCGCAACTGGACGAACACGACAAAACCGTTTCCCGGCATCGGTGAATTGCTCAGTGAGCTGGAAAGACGGGAAATCCCAATCGGAGTTTTATCCAATAAGGGTCACGACTTTACTGTGAAATGCGTCGAAGAATTTCTGTCTCAATGGAAATGGACGGCGATTTTCGGTCATCGGGATGGATTCGAAAAGAAACCCCACCCATCGGGCGCGATTGAGGTGGCCGGACTTATGGGGATCGCTCCAGAGGACTGTTGCTACGTTGGTGACTCCGATGTCGATATGTTCACCGCAAAAAATGCAGGGATGTATGCGGTTGGCGTCAATTGGGGCTTTCGAAGTGTGGAAGAGCTTCGAAGCGCCGGATCCGATGTGATTTTGGAAATCCCCGGGCAGCTTCTTGAGGAACTCGGGTCTTAGATCTCGATCATAGCCGGGATGCAATTCTCCAAAAGCCCTGACAGCTTCTTCGCTGAGTTGAGTCCGACTTCCATGACCTCTTCGTGATTGAGTGCCTGACCCGAAAGGCCAGCTCCATAATTCGTCAGGCAGGAGAGCGCCAGTACCTGCATCCCCAGCGACCTGGCTTGAATCGCCTCGGGCACCGTCGACATCCCTACAGCGTCGGCCCCGAGTGTTCGTAACATCCGAATCTCTGCAGGAGTCTCATATTCCGGGCCGTTGAGCCAGGCGTAGGTACCTTCCAGCAAACTGGTTCCATGCAGTTCAATATGTTCCGCCTTTAACAATACACGCAGGCTCTCTGTGTAGACGGTGCTTTGATCAATGAAACTGGCAGATCCAGTTAGCGGGGATTGTCGTGCCAGATTGAGATGGTCATTGATCAGCATCCATCGGCCCGGTTTGAAATTTGCGTTCACGATACCGGCAGCATTCGTGAGAATAACGATCTGAACCCCCATTTGGTGCATAAACCGGATCTGGGCTGCCGCTTCTTTAGCTGTCCATCCTTCGTAAATATGAACCCGTCCCTGTGCGATCATTAGTTCCACTCCCCCGAGCGATCCGAACTGAAATTTCCCCGCATGGCCTGCCACCTTGCTCCGGGGAAGACCCTCGATTTCCGAGTAGTCACAGCTTACTGAGGGGGCAATTGCATCCACGAATCCACCCAGTCCAGATCCGAGGACAATTCCGATCTTCGGAGAAAGTCCGCGGAGGGAATCAGGAACAGGAAATTCAATATCAGCCATTTGATGAAAGCCTAACGAAGCTTTTCACAAATCTCAAGATACAGCTTCTCAAGTTCGGGCGTTTGACATCCCGCTGACCGGGCCCGTTTAAGCGGTTCTCCCCAAATGGCCTCCACTTCCACTTCCCGACCCGCGAGATAGTCAATCAGGCTGGAGGGCTGATACGCAGCCATGCTTTGCGTCCATTCAATATTGGTCCCTACGAATTCTGAATCGATTTCGTAACCCTGGGTTCTCGCTGCGGCGATGACTTCACTCATCAGGGCCTTTGATCGCTTCAACAACTGTGGGTCTGCTAGAATCTGAGCGACATCAATACCACCGGCGGCGATCGACAAGCCATTGAACGGCACATTCCAAACCAGCTTCCTCCAACGGGCCAATCCAAGGTCGGGGAGAACCTTGCATTCGATCTCAGCATCAGTCAGCAAATCCGCGACGGCGTCAGCGAGTCCGTATCCGTTATAGTCTCCTAATTCGACATTCCCGTGGGCAAGATGATGAATCACTCCCGGCTCACCGCGATTGATACATACAAAGCAGAGGCCTCCAAGGACAGGACGCCCGGGGAAATGATCGGCCAGAAAATCTTCGTTCCCGAGACCATTCTGCAAAGTCAGTATGGCGGTGGTCTCGTGGAGAAGAGGGGCGAGCAAATCAGGGAGCGATGGGTTGGATGTCGCCTTCAGAGCACTTATCACCAGATCAACTTTTCCAATTTCGGAGCTCGATGAAAAACAGGAAACCGGATTCAGATGGAAGTCTCCGTCCACGCTTTTGACCCGCAGGCCGTTTTCCCGAACCACCTCGAACTCGCTGCGCATTAGGAAAGCGACATCGTGGTTACGGGCGATGCGAGCACCGTAGTATCCTCCGACAGCTCCGGATCCCACAATAGCAATGCGTTTGAACTGGCTCATTGTGTAAACCTGATAAGGCGATCAGAACATAATCGCAATTTCTACTTCTTGACGAATCAGCCAGAAACTCTTGAATGGTCGGCATGTCCATTTCCAGGCAAATCCTTGAATCCACCCAGTCGCTTCAAAAGAAACTCAAGCCGCTGAAGTTCGCTGACCCAGTAAGCTACGTCTACAATCCGATAGAGTATGCCGGAGCAAGTCATCGCGTCTACATCGAGAGATTCGCGAATTCTGAGAAAAAGGTTCTCTTTATGGGAATGAATCCCGGTCCATGGGGGATGGCGCAGACTGGAGTTCCATTCGGCGAGATTCCTGCGGTCCGTGACTGGATGGGAATTGAAGAAGCGGTTGGTAAACCTGATCCGGAACATCCCAAGCGCCCCATCGTCGGGTTTGCCTGTGAAAAGTCGGAGGTGAGCGGTCGACGGCTGTGGGGGCTCTTCTCAGAGCACTATCCCAATCCCGATGATTTCTTTGCGGATCATTATATCGTCAATTACTGCCCGCTTGTTTGGATGGAGGAAGGTGGAAAGAACCGAACTCCGGATAAACTGCCCGCAGCCGAGATGGAACCGGTCAATGCTGCCTGTGACGAATATGTAGGAAAGCATCTCCAGCTATTGAACCCGGAATGGGTAATCGGAGTCGGAGCCTATGCGGAAAATTGTCTCAAGCGAATAGCAGAGGAAATGAGATTGGATCTCAAGATCGGTCGAGTTCTTCACCCGAGCCCTGCGAGTCCGGCTGCGAACCGTGGCTGGGCGGAGGCTGCTGCAAAACAACTCGGGGAAATCGGTATTTGGTGATGTCACACTTTATCAACTCGCGATAATATTATTTACATACAAGTAAAGGTTGACTCGTCTATAAATAGATATATAGTCAAAACCAGAAAATATACCCATGACAAACCATTCGATACAATTAACCCAAACCACGAGGCGGAGATTCCGTCTGCAGGGCCATGCTCCTGCAGAGATGGCCCCCACATGGAAGCAAGGGTTGAATTGTGAATTAGAACCGAGATCCGTAATTGGAAATGGTTTTGAATTGGATAGTAACCTCATGGCGTATGGCGCCAACCAAGGGAGGGTGCGGTTCACGTAAAATAGGCGTAATAGCAGATTTTTTGTGAACCCCGCTCTCCGAAAGGAAGCGGGGTTTTTTATTTGTAACGCATTGATAATTAGGATTTAACAAGAAAACATAAAATGCCGGAATGACCGGTGAGACAATAAGAAAAAGATATTTTAAAAACGAAAAACCCGCCGTCAGCACTAACTGACGACGGGCTCAGAGAAGCCAAGGATCGTGTGAAAGATCGCTTGCCTGCAACAAAGGTAATGTAGCGAAAAAGCACAATCGGTCAAGTAATGGGAGTTTAGACTCCTTTGCCCCCGGATTGTGTCTACTAGATACATCTGAACGCTTCTACTGATGATATATTTAACAAGAAACATACATAGTAGAGGCCTTTAGGGAGGTGTGCCTGAAACACTGAAACGTCCGCCGAGAAAACCTGCGGCTACCTTTGAGAGAAGGCAGCGGTGTTCGTTCTTTTAAATTTATTGCAAAAGAATTTCCGCATTCTCCGGCCCTGTCACGGCCGAAATCAGACTCAAACAAAACTGCAGGACTAGTCGCCTGAGGCAATCGTGGCACGGTGAAAGTGAGAGGGCCTCAATGGCTTTAGCGGAAATGGCTTTTGCAAGAGTTTCGAATTGAATGCAAGTCGTAGCACCAGCAGTGCGGAATGGTCTCCAAAACCGTTACGGCCCGGGGCAGCACCGGGGCGGCTTGCCAATTCTCTTTTAAGAAATCAGACATCAGAGATCAGAGATCAGCCGTCATCCGGGAATCCCCTTTGATAAGTGATCTTTGACTTCTGAATTCTTTGCAAATTGGGGGCGCATGTTCCATAGGGGCGACACTGCCTTGCAAGTAGCGTGTGGCGGGTGCAAGTCCCGTCGCCTCCACCAATTTTCAGTAAGCGGTAAACCGCTTACCAAGAAATTTTGGCGGCCTGGCGTCGTCAGATGATCCTGTCGAAAGGCAGGGAAAGGGAAGGTCCGTCCGGGCCTTCCGCCTCAGCTCTTCGGAGTCGGGGACAGCCAGGCAAACCCAGTCCTGTAAGCTTCGTGGATTTAAATCCCGCGGAGCTATGTTGGAAGATGGGAGACGTTTCTCTTGCTGATGGCAAATGCTCAGGCAAGGGGTGAGAGTCGCATCTCACAGAGTCTCTACGCAAACATCGACAGCTGA
Organism: uncultured Verrucomicrobiales bacterium; assembly: GCA_913058215.1. Taxonomy (GTDB): domain Bacteria; phylum Verrucomicrobiota; class Verrucomicrobiia; order Verrucomicrobiales; family DEV007; genus Arctic95D-9. The sequence goes on along the minus strand of CAJXQE010000081.1, from coordinate 16,688 downwards.
GGATGAAGGGCAGTCACATCGTGCGAGGCAGTTTTGCCGCCGAGAGCGTTGGGGCAGTTGATCGGTGACGGTCGGATCTCCGGGTCCTGCTGAAATCGGGAAAACCGTTCGAGACCTGTGGCAACAGGCCGGACACAAGACGTGTGGGATTCGGTTGCTCAAAAAGCAATGGAACCACAGGATGTGCACGTCTTTGAGGGCAGTTCTATGTGGTGTAGTGGTTACACGCAAAGCTTCTAACTTTGATACCTGGGTTCAATTCCCAGCTTGGAAACAAGACGCAAAGTCGCATCCACGATGATTGTGAAAATGGCTTAATCCCCGACCGGCTTCGGCTGGAATCGGGGTCCGAAGGAATTCGCAAGGTTCCTGAGGATTGATGGGAAGCTGCACGGTTGGGTGATCACCCACTTGCGGCCCGGCAGGGTCGACGGTAAGCGGAACGTTGAGTAGCGATCGTCGAATGGGTCTATAGCCGGACCCTTAAACTAAACGGCAGCCATGTAGAAATACACCATGCGGGGCCCACAGACCCCGGTGGCGTGGAATGAGTCGGGAAGGCGGGTCGTGCAGATCCGCGATAATCCGGCACAAGATTCTACAGGAGTGGGTGTCCTTCTCAGCCCGCTTTTATTTTTCCCCTCCGGCAAGGCCGGAGAAAGAACGCGATGAAGTCGAAGTAGTCGAGACGGATGTTTTGGGCACATCAGAAAGCTGGGGCAGGTCCAGTCATCGCGACCAATTTTAAATACCAATCGCAGTCCGACAAGTGTCGATCCGGGGCTCATAATCCTGGGCTGCCCGGAGCGTTACCGGGGGCTGCCACCAATATAATTCAAAAAGGCGTGCGTCGGAGCTAGAGAGCCGAGCCGGTCTGTAAAACCGGTGCCCAGTGCTGAGTGGGTGCAAATCCCACGGCGCCTACCATTTTCAATTCTAATTGGCTCATAGTGAAACAGTATCACACCGGATTGTTACTCCGGAATTCATGGGGCGGAACCATGTGGGCCAGCCAATTTCAAACAATCAACAAACGGAGGTGCGCAAGGTTGGCGTGCTTATCGGTCTTGAAAACCGTGATGACCCTTCCCGGTTGTGGGAGTTCGATCCTCTCCGCCTCCGCCAAATTTCGTCATTGCTCCGTAGCTCAAAAGCAGAGCACCCGCCTTATAAGCGGGAGACGATGGAGCATTACCATCCGGAGCCAATACAACTCCACTATCCTACCGTAGCTCAAGAGTAGAGCGCTCGACTGATAATCGTGAGGTTGCGGGTGCGAATCCTGCCGGTAGGACCAATTTTCTAAAGTCTGGGTAGCTGAGACAGATTAGCGCGTCGTTGAAGGCGATGAGAGATCGGTGCGATACCGATACCAGACACCACTTCAGATTCCTCTGAAGCATTAAAGTGATGCACCGGCCTTTTAAGCCAGTGAAGAAGGGGCAGTACCTTCCAGGGGAACCAATTTCAAACAATAACCAAAAAGTCTCCGTGGTGTACTAGAAGCACGTCACTTTGCGAAGGTGGAAGATCAGGTGCGACTCCTGGCGGAGATACCATTTTAACATTTCTTCGGTCCTGAAGAGAAACAGCAGACTCGCTACGTTGTCAGCGTAGAGACAGCCGGGGCAGCACCGGTCGGGACCGCCAATTTCAACATCTAACATTGATCCCAGTCGTGGTGTAAACAGCTAGCATTCTACCCTGTGAAGGTAGCGGAGCGGGTGCAAATCCCGTCGACCGGACCAATTTTCAATCATGACGCCGTGGCCGAACAGCTAGGCGGTTGGCTGCAACCCAACTCATGCAGGTGCAATTCCTGTCGGCGTCTCCAATTTTTATACTTAGCAAGTTATTCCAGCAGTGAGGATCAGAGTTCCTTCGTAACTATAACGGTCCTAAGGTAGCGACAATCGAGCGATCGATTCAGCGACAGCGGGGAAGTTCTCTCGTCAGAATCATCCGCGTGATCAGTGCTCGACCTCTTTGGTCGGGTCTACATCGACGGCCTGAAACATGGCCAAACTCTGCCGTAATTCTCTGGGATTCATTTCCATTCAACGCGTCGTTGGTCCAGAAGCAAGATGCCGGTCTTCCAAACCGGAGAAGTCGGAGCATTACCGACACGACGCACCAATTTCAAAACGTCTGTGTGCAAATAGGCGTGCCGATTTTAACCCCTCCTGGCAGTTCAGAGGCACCGCATTGGAATGCCGTGTTTATCTCGTCCTACTGCGGGAAGCCCATGATGAAATTTGCGGCTGCGTGAAAGAACCAGATATAAAGAATGCTGCCGGTCCACTGCCTTGTCAGTCCAACAATCGCCACATGGGTGAAGGTGTAGAAAAGCTGAAAGAGCAGCCATGACGTTGGGATAGCCCCCAAGTTGCTCAGGTGATACATCGAAAAGCAAAATGCAGTAATGAGGAGCGCATGATCAAATCGAACTCCCAATTTTACCGACCCGGGAAATTTGATCTTCAAGAATCCATAGAGAAACCCTGAGAAGATCAATTCTTCGCGTATGGGTACGATCGCTGAAACCCAAACCAGATTGAAATTCGGATAAGGGTTTGCGTCTCCACTTAGAAACCGGGCCAGAACTGCAAACGGAATCAGTCCAATGGTGAGTAACAAGACCTTGCGCCAGTGAGGTTTGAAATCACCGATGATCAATCCGCTCCTTCGCGGATTACACAAGGCAAGAAGCAGTGGAAACGCAATCGCGACACAATACCATGTCTCAACCCTGATCGTCTTGAGGTCTTTATCTCCCGTGAGCAGTCTCTCCAACCAGTAAGCAACCATTCGGTCGGAAAGGAGAAGGAAAAACAGAGTCAGGAAGGCGGCGATTACCAATGAGTCTGTTCGGGACAGCGAAAATTTCTGGTCAGTTGCAGTCGGGGTGTGAGGCATACGGAAGAGGCTGACCATACCAGAATTCGATTTCTCCACGCAAGTTCATTTCAGCGGCTGCATTCCAGGAGTATCTCCTTATGACTGGGCCGACTCGCAATGAGAGCTTTTTTTTCAGTATGCCGGTGTGGCAGGATATTGCGTCGATCTTGAAAGCAATTCAAATCCCGCCGCTCCGACCACTGATCTCCGCAAAGCGGGGGCTTAGTTCAAAAGTAGAACAACTCTCTTACACAGAGAAAACGGGGGCGCGATACCTCCAGCCCCTACCATTTTCAAACAATGCCCGATGTTCCCTCAGTGGTGTTCTAAGCCACAGGCAAAAAACAGAGGGGCAGAGCCGCGGGGTGCAACTCCTCCATCGGGTTCCACATTTCAATGCGACGCTTTCGTAGCTCAGCGGAAGAGCAGGGGTCTTCGAAACCCAAGGTCGCAGGTTCGAATCCTGCCGGGAGTACCAGTTCAATTTTCCTTTCAAGGAGTTTTCAACCAGACAAGCGCGCTGGCGTCGTTTGCTAAACGGCTGGTTCCCGCAAGGGGATGGGGGGCAGGACCCCGGAGCTCCGCCATTTTTCATATGGCTGCGTAGCCCAATTAGAAGAGGCATCCGGCTTAAAACCGGAGAGTTGCAGGTGCAAGTCCTGCCGCAGCTACCAATTTCAAAATTTCAATGCCCATGTAGTCCAACTAGCAGAGACGCCGGCCTTAGAACCCGGAGGTTGCGGGTGCAAATCCTGCCATGGGTACCAATTTCAAAAACCAGAGAAGGTGTCGGATTCCTCTCCGGGTCTCGTAAGCCTGGATACGCGGGTCCGAGTGTCGAGCTTCGTGCCAGCCGGTCCCGCCTCTGGAACCAAATTTGAGCGAATGGCCCTATCGTCTATGGAGTTAGGACATCAGGTTTTCAACCTGAAGAACCCGGTGCATATCCGGGTGGGGCTACCAAATTCAAATCCTCTGTGGCAGAGCTAGCAATGCACTCCTCTCGTAAAGGAGACCATGTCGGTGCGACTCCGACCGGAGGAACCATTATAAAACGTTCAACATCCAACTCCGATCATTTAAGGTTCAGAGCTTCACCTCGGACGTTTAACGATTCTATTCCCGGGTAGCACAAGTAGTCAGTGCAACGGCCTTTGAAGCCGTAGATCACGGTGCAAGCCCGTGCCCGGGTGCCAAATTCAATTTAAATCGTGCGGAAGCGAGAGATCGGGATACTTCGGTAAACATCTGATTGTTAATCAGACTAGTTGGTTCGATTCCAACCCGGGCCGCTCTTTATATGGCCCGGTAATCTTGCCTGCCTCAACTTTCTCCGCACGACCCTTTTCAATCAAATGATTCAGCAGTGAGACATGGAGATACTTCGGCTTAGGACCACGTTGTCGTGGGTTCGATTCCCACCCTTCCGACCAAATCCCGGGAGGTAGCTCAGTGGTAGAGCACGTATACGCTCCCGTCCCTATTCTCTGAATCGCCTTTTTTAAAACTCAATTCCCGGGTCGTCCAACAGTTAGGATATCTGACTCTGAATCAGAAGATCACGGTGCGAACCCGTGCCCGGGTGCCAATTTTCAATGATCCGGAAGGTTCATTCATAGATCCAATTTCGAAGCAGTGAGGCTTGGGGATACTTCGTAACCAAACGAACCACCCTATTATGGTGGTGCCTAAAAGCACCCAACCCCGGCTGTTTTTCTCTTCGATCCTCTTTTTCGGGGCAGTGAGCGCGAGAGCTACTTCGTCTCTTAAACGAAAACCAAAATCAACTCTCGCTCCTGATTCTCCCCGAAACCCTTCTCCGCCGCATCGTTCGTTGCGCGGCGGCAGTATAAGCAAATAAACCAACAAAAATAGAAAGGAGGCAACGAACTCAATTATGAAATTTAATACTCTACTCAAACGCGAAACGCGTAAGCCGAATACAGTGAATCTCGCTGGTGGCCAGGCGCATGCGCAGTCGGATAAACTCGAGCTGGTGTCCATCATGCTCACCAGTTTTCTCGCGGACAAATTCTACAGCAGCGGAAATGAAACCGCGAAACGGATCACCGAACTGGTGAACCGAATCCCGGACAAACGGTTCGTTGCCAAAGCCGCACTTTACGCTCGACGTGAAGCCGGTATGCGTTCTGTTTCCCACCTCGTCGCCGGTGAGCTTGCTCATTCGGTGAAAGGACAGGACTGGACGAAACGTTTCTTCGATCGCGTGGTCTACCGCGCCGATGATGTTCTCGAGATCCTTGCCTACTGCATGGCTGTCTACGGTAAGCCTCTGCCTAACGCCCTTAAAAAAGGTCTCGGTCAGGCGCTTACCCGATTCGATGGCTACCAGCTTGCGAAGTACCGTCGCGATTCTGCGGAAGTGAAAATGGTGGATGCGGTGAACCTTGTTCACCCTCCTCACACTGAAGCAATTGCTCAACTGGTAGCAGGTAAACTGGCTCCCGCGGAAACGTGGGAAGCGAAGCTTACTCAGGCCGGTCAGGCTGCCGAATCTGAAAAGGACAAAGCGGTCAAAAAGGCTCACGTCTGGGCGGAACTGATCAGCAAACGCAAGATCGGTTACTTCGCTCTGCTTCGCAACCTTCGCAACATCCTCGAACAAGCTCCTGAGCTTGTCGACGAAGTGGTGAAACTCCTTGTGGATGAAAAACTTATCCAGCGGTCTCTCGTGATGCCGTTCCGCTTTCGCACGGCGATCGATGCTCTGGAAGATGCAGATCTTCCTCGTCGTAACCGTCAGAAAGTGGTTCGTGCTCTCAGCAAAGCGGTCGATCTTTCACTGGCAAACGTGCCGGTGTTTGATGGTCGTACGCTGGTAGCGATGGATTGCTCCGGCTCAATGCTGGGTAAACCGATGAAAATCGGTTCGCTCTTCGCATCTGTTCTCTACAAAGCGAACGATGCCGACCTCATGCTGTTCAGCGGTGACGCACGTTACATGACTCTGAATTCAGATGATGCAACGCTATCACTTGCTCAGCGTATTGAGGACAAAGCCGAATGGAGCGGAACCAACTTCCACGCGATCTTCCAGCGAGCGAATCAGGCATACGATCGCATTGTGATCCTGTCTGATATGCAGGCCTGGATGGGACACTGGACGCCGAAAGAACAGTTTGATCGTTATGTAGGAAAAGTGGGCAAACGTCCACGCATCTACTCTTTCGATCTCGCTGGCTACGGTACTCTCCAGTTCCCTGAAAAGGATGTCTACACGCTGGCAGGTTTTAACGACAAAACCATGGAGACGATGCGTTTCCTCGAAGAAGACAAATCTGCTCTGCTTCGCGAAATCGATCGCATCTCTCTGTGAAAGGTAGGGGAAACTAAAACCCGGGTGTCTGTTGACTCAGGCATCCGGTGAAGTTTCCAAAACTAACATTATTCTAAGATAACAATTATTATGAATTCAACTTTGCTCGAAAAGCATTTCGCGCGAATGGGAGTTCGAATCAAAACTGTATTGCACCGACCAACTCCTAACCGATGGGGATGGGTGCGTGATACGCTGGCTGGCAGATTCTCTGTCGATGTTCAGCGCGATCGCCACGGCGAACATTTTGTCTTCAATGTCCGTGACGGAATTGAAGTCCAATTGAACGTCGATGTCCTCCAGGTGAAACCAAAGGATCGTCATCTTGTGTTGCTCGTTAAGGATTCCGATTCGGAATCCGGAAGCGAAACCAAGGATCGATTTCTGTGCGGTCACGACGAACGTGAATGGTTCGTCGCCGCTGTCCCCGGAGCTGTGTCCACGGTTGCCGATGCAATGGAATCATTGAAACCGATTGCGGTTCGAAACGCCCAGGCCCGAAAAGGTCTGGACGCCAGGAAACGTAAGCTCCGACGAAACAGTGCGTTTCGTCGCCAGGGGGAATGGTTTTTTGTTCCTGCGCCAGAGGCATTGATCGATGAGAACACCGTCCTGACAAACGAGCCAATTGCCCGTTCAGGCGGAAAGCCTCATATGGTTCAGTACCTCTACCGCGAAGGCGGTCGGCTGGTCTACGTGTGTTTCCGTCATCCAAACGGAGTCACCGAGGCTCAGCGCAATGCATTGATTCGCAATCATCCCAAAGCGAAGAACTGGGGATGGGAACCAAGGCGTCTTGCTCCACGTGTTCTTGCACGTGGTGACATTCGTCATCCCGATCATAAAACGATCACCCTGCACGGCTGGCACGAGGTTCTCATGAACCTCGAAAACGAAAGCCGAACCATGCAGCACGTCGCGTTTATCGATTGATCGATCCGCATTCCCGGTTTTAACACTTCGCCATTCTGTATGCCGATGGCGCGTCAAAGGCATGCCCCTGCTCAGGTGATGCAGGGAAAATCTAAAAGAGAAGAAAAGGATAATGCGGGCCGGTTGCTTTCGAGTAGCCGGCCCGCTATTCGCATTCTTATCGAATGAAACCGCGATTCGTCTCCACGAAAAAGTCGGCTTCCAACATGACGGAACTCGCCGAAAAGCCCGGATCATTGACAGATAATGGTCGGATCTCATCATGATGGGCCTATCAAAAAGCGACTACCAAATAGTCTAACACAACAATATTTTCGCCTTTCTGTGCTATCCCCTGTGATTGCACGTTTACAAAACATGTCATTTTTTCCTTAACAAAAACGAAATTTTACTATAACCACTCTAATTCCATGAGCACTTCGATCCTCCACCAGAAAGTTGTTCTTGTTCTTAACCGGAACTGGCAGGCTATTAACACGCGGACTCCCGCTGAAGCCTTTTGCCAGATGGCCACTGATGCCGCCACCGGTCTCGACATCCAGGGACACGACTGGATGATCCCAACAAAATGGGAAGACTGGCTGGAACTGTCAGTCCGTGACGATGATGCATTCATCGGAACGGCTCATGGCCCGATCCGTGTTCCCACGGTGATTGTGGTGGCAAATTTTGCCAAGGTTCCAATGAAGCGCCCCAAGTTCAATTCCCGCAATCTGTGGGAGCGGGATGGTGGAAAATGTCAGTACACCGGTCGCGAACTGCGTCCCGGCGAAGGGAACATTGACCACATTCATCCGCGTTCCCGTGGTGGTGAAACGACCTGGGAAAACTGCGTTCTTGCAGCGACAGATGTGAACTCGCGTAAAGCCAACCGCACTCCTGAAGAGGCTGGCCTGAAGCTGAAACGTGAGCCTCTTGCGCCAAGAGAAATGCCGGTGACGGCATTGCTGCGGAATACGCATGACATTGACGACTGGGAACCGTTTCTCATGTAAAAGTCAGAGGTTTGAAGTCAGAGATGAGTTCTTTTTTGGGACTCGTCATCTGACTTTGGACCCGTCTTTTTCAATCTGACAGAATCTCACGTGGCTTGGATGGTCGAGCGCTTATATTCAATCGGAGAGACATACTCCCGGAGGCCTGAACGTCGAACGATGGAAGACACGCCCGATCCACAAACCTTATGACCCGTTCCAGCCAACAATTTCAACTCATGGGGTTTCATCACGAACACTCCCTGTATTCCCCGGAGGAAACTGACCGCATCCGAACCGAGGTGGAACGCTACCTCAAGGATATAGCACCGGATCGAACCGGAGGAGATGCCATCAACGCGAAAGATTTCGAGGACCTCGATCTGTCAGACGATCAATTTGTATTTCTCGCCCGGATGGATCAGCACGATGACTTTTTCAACCAGTTCCGGCAAGATCCAAGATTGGCCAAACTTGCAGCGGAATTATTGGGCGGCGAAGTGGAAGTTCAGCATGTTCAATTTTTCGACGTCATTCCGGAAATCTCAACGCCGACCGCGCCTCATCAGGACGCCGGGATTTTCCTGCTGGATCCCAGCCATGCGGTGACTTTCTGGATTCCGCTCAGCGAAATGAAAGAAGAGCACGGATGTCTCCATTATATACCCGGCAGTCACTGGGATGGCCATCTTCCCCATCATAACAATCGTCTTGGTTTAAGAGATGAAACCGGTTGCCGGGAACGGGGCACTCCCATGGAAGTCATGGCCGGCGATCTTCTCGCTCACCACTGTTTCACGGTTCACTATTCTTCGGAAAATACTTCCGGAAAAAGTCGATGGGCACTCGCGGTCCACTTTTACCCCAAGGGGTACAAACGCATCGGCGCAGCCGAGTGGAAACGCCGCAACTCCCGTTGAGAAATTCTTTCCTTTACCGTGCAGCCTCGAAGGGTATCCCGGAGCGGTCCTGCCTATCGGTGTAGAAAAACTGGCCTATACAGCCATGGTGACTGATCCATGATCAGTTAGAAGCTGGTTCGATTCCGGCATTAGTTTGGAAAACTAACAAAACAATACAAAGGTACGCTCTTTCTGCCGGCGCGCTCGCCAACTGGTGATCGTGCATCCGCTACGAAGCTTTGCGAACCCGGCCAATCCCGGTGACGGCAATTGTCTCTCTATGACGCTTGCCTGAACCGGGGATGCTGCGGTTCCCGCCTCGAAACGGAGGTGGATTGAGCGGGCTTTCTCTCCAGCCTTTCCCATTCGAAATTCTTAAAAGAACGAACACCGCTGCCTGCACAGAAGCAGGCCAAAAAATGTAGAACAGGCACTCCTGGCTGTTCTGCGAAAGCACTATCAATCAACGCGCAGGCAATAGTGCCCGCGCTACTAAAACAACAAGAACATGGAAACTGTACTAACTATCGCAACGATCGTCGTCGCATTCGTCTTTTGGGGAATCGGAGTAAAGCTCATCCGTGACTATGTGGAATCGGTCACGATCTGGGATTTCCAGTGTGGACTGCATTTCCGTCACGGAAAGTTCGTTGAAACGCTGGAAGCGGGTAAACACCGCCTCTTCGGCAAAGGGCACACCGTGATTCTCCACGACCTTCGTATCTCCGAGCTGGTGGTTCAGGGGCAGGAGCTGATCACGGCGGATTCTGCTACGGTGAAACTGACGGCGGTTGCACAGTGGAAAATTGTCGACCCTCAGAAATTCTACACCGGAGCGGAAGACGCTCGCCAGGTTCTCTATACGATCATTCAGCTGGCTCTGCGACACCTTGTCGGGGGACTGGATCTGGATGCGGTCATGGAGAAGAAAGCGAGCTTCGCCGGGGAATTCCTCGAACAGGTTCGCGGAGCTGCGGCACTCGACCTTGGCATCGAAGTCGTGCGGGTAGATATTCGGGATGTGATGATTGGAGGAGAGCTGAAAAGCGCATTCTCTTCTGTGATCATGGCTCGACAGGAAGCTCGCGCCAAACAGGAGCGTGCCCGTGGGGAAGCAGCAGCTCTTCGAACCATGGCCAACGCGGCTCGCGCATTCGAGGACAACCCTGAGCTGTTCCGTCTGCGTTACCTGGAAACCCTGAAAGAAGCCGGTGCCGGTTACGGTAACCAGCTCATTATCGGAGTGCCTGAAGAAATGATGGCGCTCGTAAAGAAGGGGTAGTACCCCGCAATGGGAAATACATTGAAGTCCACGGAAAGCACGGAGCACACAGAAAGGGAAAATTTTCTCGTGTGTTCTGTGTATTCCGTGGATCCATTATCCGAACAGCGCTTAGCAAACCATGAAAGAGAAAATTCTCAACAAACTGAACGAATTGGAAGCAGAGCATGGCTTCCGGATTTTATATGCCTGTGAGTCGGGAAGCAGAGCCTGGGGTTTTGCTTCGGCGGACAGTGATTACGATGTTCGATTCCTCTATGCCTGGCCGACAGAAAAGTATCTTAGTGTCTACGAGCCGACCGACCAGATGGACTGGGAGATTGATGCCGACGAACTCGATTTCTCGGCATGGGAAATCCGTAAGGCCCTCGGTCTTTTTCGAAAATCAAACGGCTCGCTGATGGAGTGGTTGCATTCACCGATCGTGTATCGTGAGGACCCTGAGGTGATGGCGCGCTGGCGGAAGCTGGCGACGGAATGCTTTGTCCCGAAAAATTCCGCGGCTCACTACCTGGGGCTGAGTAAAGGGATGTGGCTACGGATGCAAGAGGCTGGCGCCACGGTTACGGCGAAGAAATATCTCTACGTCCTGCGCTCCATGCTGGCGGCTCGATTTGTAGTCGAGAATCAGAGCCCGGTTCCGGTGGAGTTTGAAAAACTTCGTGGAGCGCTCGAATTGCCGGGTGAGGTCACTACTGCGATCATGAAGATGGTCGAAGCCAAATCACACGGGAACGAATCCGACGTGATTGGAGGTGTGCCGGTGCTGAGTCAGTTTGTGGAATCCGAATTGCAGCGTTTGGCGGAATTAAGTTCCGATCTTCCTGATCAGCTTTGCGATATCGTGCTGCTGGATGAATTTTTCCGAAGTGTGATCGGCGTGTCGATTCAGGAGGGGTAGCAGTTTGATCTGACCCTCTTGGCTCGAGGGTACAAAGAAAACACGGAAGCGTTTCCGCATCCGTGTAATCAGTGTTTTCCGTGGTCCGAAAATTTGAAGCACCTGCTGGCGCTTACTTCGCCAGGTAAGCCGCAGTACTTTCGTGAGTCGCCTGCATGCCTTCGGAGCCGAGCTCCCAATCCATTGGGCAGACTTCGCCGTTTTCCTCAAAGTGTTGAAGAGCGTCGACCATGCGGAGCGCTTCCTTGATGGAGCGACCGAGTGGCAAATTGTTCACCAACTGATGCTGAACGACGCCGTCTTTGTCGATGAGGAAGAGTCCGCGGTAAGCGATCAGCTCTCCTTCAACGTCAAGCTCGTCGTCCTCGTCGAGAACGTAATTGCCAACGAGCACGTCGTAGTTGGCGGAAATGGTTTTGTTCGTGTCGGCTACAAGCGGGTAAGTGACGCCTGCGATTCCACCATTGTTGCGTGGAACCTGAAGCCATCCCCAGTGGGACATCTCAGTGTCAGTTGAGCAACCTACGACGGCGACATTGCGTTTTTCGAACTCAGCGAGGGCATCCTGAAATGCGTGGAGTTCGGTTGGGCAAACGAATGTGAAGTCTTTCGGATAAAAGAAAAAGACGACATACTTTTCCCCGATGTATTGATCGAGAGAGAATTCGTTAACGATTTCGCCGTTTACAACGGCGCTGGAAGTGAATGATGGAGCTTTTTTTCCTACAAGAACTGACATGATTTTAGTGTGTTTGGATTGTTGGATGAAGTTGGAACCTGTGGCAGAAGTGTCAACCCTGAAACCCAAGTGGCAATGAACAAAAATATGACCTTGGAAACCGCTCGATCGCCGGAATGCCTTCTCTTCGAATGCATTTCGGGGAGTCGCGCCTATGGAACGGACACCCCCACGTCGGATACTGATCTTCGCGGTGTTTTTGTGATGCCGCGGCCTTTGTTTTTCGGGACTGGTCGGATCGATCAGGTCAGTGATGAAAAGAATGACGAGACCTACTACGAAATCGGTCGCTTCATTGAATTGCTGGGTAAGAACAATCCCAACATTCTCGAGATCCTTTACTCTGAGGAGCCTTGCACACGGTTTTCGCATCCCCTGTTCCAGAAAATCCGACCGGAGTGGGTGCTTTCCAAATTGTGTGAAGCGACCTTTGCGGGGTATGCGATGACTCAGGTTCGGAAGGCGCGCGGGCTAAATAAGAAAATCGTGAATCCGATGGAAGGACCGCGGAAGTCCCTGCTCGAATTCTGTTTTGTGGTGCGGGATCAGGGATCGGTTCCGGTGTCGGAATGGCTGGCTGAGCTCGGCTTGAAACAAGAAAACTGTGGGCTCGTAAAAATCCCTCACATGCGGGACATTTTTGGAATCTTTCACGGGGAGAATTATCGGGGAATGATCAAAGGCGATGATTCAAGCGAGGTCTTGCTCTCAAGTATTCCAAAAGGAGAGGAGCCGATTGGCTGGATGAATTTCAACAAAGACGGCTACAAAAAATACTGCCGCGAATACCGGGAGTATCAGGACTGGCTCGCTAATCGTAACGAATCCCGCTACGCCGACAATGTGGAGCATGGTCGCAACTATGATTCGAAAAATCTGATGCACACGTTCCGGCTCCTCGATATGGCGGAGGAAATCGCCACGGATAAACGGATCACTTTGCGGAGACCGAACCGGGAATTCCTGATGCAAATCCGGCAGGGGGAGTTTGAATATGAGGACCTGATTGCGCAGGCGGAAGAGAAGATCACCGTGATTGGAGAGGCTTTTGCTAAGAGCGATTTGCCGGAGGTTCCGGATCTGGAAAAACTGGAGACGGTGTTGATTGAGATTCGGGAGGAATGGTATTGAAGACCTTGTCGCCGGGCGGGTAGAAAAATATCTGAAAAAAGTTGGCCAATTTTCCGGTGGGAAGAACTTAGTTTGTGAAAAGTCCCTTCATGGTGTCGAAAATTCCAGATCCATCTCGTCACGAAGAATTCGTCTCGCTCTATGTGCGACACGAACCGGCTGTCTTCTCTTTTGTTCTCGCCATGGTGCGGAATACGGCGGATGCCGAAGATGTGGTGCAGCGCGCCAGCATGACGATGTGGCGCTGTTTTGATCAGTATGAGTCGGGAACCAATTTTCGGAACTGGGCCTTTCAGATTTCCAAGAACGCGGCCTTGAATCATCTTACCAAGATGCGCCGGGATAGGCATGTTTTTAGTGAAAAGTTGATCGACTTGTTAGCCGAACAGTCGGAAGAGCGAGCGGAGAATCTGGATGCTCGTCGCCGCGCGCTGGATTCTTGCGTGGAGAAATTGCCGGCAGCCGACCACGAAATGGTGGCTGGCTGTTATGCGGAAGGCGCAACGATTCGCTCATACGCTGAACAGGCAGCAGAGACCGCCAACAAGATTTACAAACGGCTCAACCGCGTTCGCAGTCAGTTGCAGAAATGCATCGAGCGCCAGCTCGGGCTTGAAGAGGAGGTGGCGCAATGATCGACAGGGAATTGCAGGACTGGATTGATAAATCCATCAACGAGATTGCGACCGAAGAGGAGTCGCGCAGCCTGGAGAAGCGCCTACTCAAAGACGAGCAGGCCCGCAATCATTATCTCAACGCGGTGAATCTCCACGCGACGTTGCGGCGTCGATTCTCTGTGGAAGGGGAGACTCCTTCTGTTGCACTTTTTCCCAACAGGTCCCGGAAAAAGTTCGCAATTGGATTGGCGATCGCTGCGTGCGTGGCCCTTTTCGTAGGGTTGCTCGCATTTCTGATGCCGCCCTCGCAAGCAACGGCTACGATCGCTCAAGTCGTGGGTGCCTATGGCGATGACCAGATTGCTTTTGCCGCTGGTGAATCAGTGAAGCCCGGCCCCTTGGCAATTTCCCGCGGATTGCTTCGGCTGGATTTTTCGAATGGCGCTCGCCTTACTATCGAAGGCCCGGCCCAGCTTGAAGTGATGAATGAGATGCGAGTCATTCTTCATCGTGGCGTCGTGACCGCGACGATTCCCGAGTCAGCCATTGGATTCGTGGTCGACACTTCATCTGCTCATGTGGTTGACCTCGGAACCTCGTTTGGAGTTTCTGTTAGTGCCGAAGGCTTGACCGATGTTTGTGTCTTTGATGGAGAAGTGGAAGTGAGTTTACCGCAGCCGACTCGAGCTGATGCTACTCCGCAGCTTGTGCGGGAAGGGCAGGCAATCCGTGCGAGCAAAGGCTCGAAGAAGATCAATTCAGCAACCTACGAAACAACACGCTTCGAAAACGCGTGGCCAGTGAATTCCGGTGTCTTGCAAACGACGGGCTCGATGCGCTTTGTCTCTCCGGGTCCCGACTTTCATCCGGGGAACTTTGAAGACAATGAACACATTGTGGTGTTTCCCGAGCGCCGAAGCTTTATCGCAGATGAGGCGATTCGCGTGGACATGGTCGATCCCGGGCAATACGCCAAATCGCGCCACAAAGAGAAACCGACACTGCTGCCCGAGCAAAGGCTCACCAGTTACCTCCTTCAGTTGAATGCCTACCCAAGTGGCGAAAAACCCAACCGGAGGCGGAGTGTTCGTGGACAGATCACCTTCGCCCAACCCATCGTCGGCGTGATTATGGCGAATCGGCTGTTGAAGGAATCGGAGGTCATTTTTGGGATTCCGAATGTGGATTACCCGGGCGCACGAATGATCGAAGCTCGCCCGGAGGGCGATCAGCGGCGGGGATTTGATTCCGTTATTTTGGCAGCTGACCGGCGCACTCTCTTTATTGAATTGCAGGAAAATCCCGGCAATCTCGACCAGTTCCGCGTGCTCGTTGAGGCTGAATAACATTTTTATGAAACTCCCCCATTTTAACTTTTTACGAACCAACCTTGTTGGTTCATCGAACATACCCTGTTGGTTCGTTTTCTTGCTGGGAACGTTTTTGTTCGTATCGAATGCCGTTGCCGATTTCGACCCGCGTCCGGCAGCTCAGAAAATTGATCTGCTCATCGACGCGAATCTTGAGAAACAAAAACTCAAGGCGTATCCAACGATCACCGATGAGCAGTTTGTTCGCCGCACTTACCTTGCGATCATCGGACGCATTCCGACGATTGCTGAGGCCGACGATTTTCTCGGATCAACTTCGAAAGAGAAACATTCTGATCTCATTCATGAACTGTTGGCGAACGATGCAGGCTACACGGCTCATCATTTTCAGTTTTGGGCGGATCTTCTTCGCGTGCCCGACGGTCACCATTGGAGCCTTGTTTATCAGAAGTGGTTGAAGGATGAGATCGCGGTGAATACAAGGTATGACGAGCTGGTGAGGAAGCTGGTCAGCGGTCACGATCTTGTTTTCGATAATCCGGCGGCGGCCTATTACATTCGGGATACGGGGATGGATCTCGATAACATGTCGAACACGGTTCGGATCTTTCTCGGGACGAGACTGGAGTGCGCGCAGTGTCACAATCATCCCTTCGATAAGTGGACGCAGATGGACTATTTTCGCATGGCGGCGTTCACCTATGGCTTCGATCATCGTGGTGGAAATCCTCACCGCTCGGGTGTTCACAATGCCCTTCGTGAAGAAGAGAAGGCGGCCTATTTTGATGCGGTTAAGATCGAGGGCTTTCCCTATTTGAAAGACGAAGCGGCGACCGAAAAGCTACTCGGGAAAGAGAACGTGTCGAAATTTCTCGAAGGTAAAAACCTGACAAAACAGCAATTTCGTGAACACGCGCTGCGTGCCATCGCGGCGCGGACGGCTAGAGAGGAACACAATGAGGCGGTCTACGCATCGATTGGTAAATTATACAACACGGTGACTTATGTGCAGGTCAGGCATGTGAATGACACCGAGTTGAATCTGCCTCATGATTATCAATACGATGATGCGAAGCCACACGATCCGGTGCCGACAGGAACGATGTTCGGCGCTGAGATTCCGCATTCCGATGATCCGGCGGTTCGAAAGAAAACCTATGCGGGTTGGCTGACCAGCCCGGACAATCCGCGCTTCACGCAAGTGATTGTGAATCGTCTTTGGAAGCGCACATTCGGACATGGAATTTTTGAGCCAGTCGATGATTTGACGGATCACACCACGATCAGCCAGCCGAAGTTGCTCAGCTATCTCGAAGAGCTGATGCGGGAACTGAATTACGATGTTCGCGCTTTTCAGAATGTGCTGTTTCACACCAAGCTTTTTCGTCGCGAAATGCACGGGGAGGATCATTTCCCCGGTATGCCGTTTCATTTTCAGGGGCCGTTGATGAAGCGGATGAGCGCGGAGCAATTGTGGGATTCCTTCGTTACGCTCGTGATTCCCGAAGTCGATACTCATGCGCCGCATCGTCAAAAACGGCTTGATCGAATCGCTGCGACGCGAGCGACTTATCGCAGTTTGAACGAACGTCCGCCTGTCTCTTATACACATCTGACGCTGCCGACGAAGAGGATAGTGTAGA
>CAJXQE010000080.1 GCA_913058215.1 uncultured Verrucomicrobiales bacterium | reverse complement strand
ATGGGATTCTGGCTCAGGCAGATCTGAAACGTTCCATCGGCGGTTACAGAAACGGTCAGGGAGACGGGCCGCGCGCAACGCCTTCTGTTGATGGGGACTCTGTTTTTACCGAAGGGGGCAATGGTGACGTCACTTGTCTCGATGCCGAAACCGGAAAGACAATTTGGCACAAAAACCTGGTGACTGATTTTGGTGGGAGACGCCCGGGCTGGGGATATTCGGAATCTCCCCTCGTAGTTGGAGACCTCGTTTTTGTGACGCCGGGCGGAAAAGACGGCACCATGGTTGCCTTGAACAAGAAGACCGGGGAACAGGTCTGGCGCAGTTCAGGAATTGGCGAAGCAGCACATTATTCTTCGCCAATCCTTGCGGAAATTGCAGGTCAGAAACAGATTGTTCAGTTCGGTCGGGAAAGTGTTTTTGGTCTTACTTTCGATGATGGGAATTTTCTCTGGAAGTATTCCGGGGCTGCCAACGGAACAGCCAACTGTGCAACGCCGATTGTGGCCGACGATCATGTGTTGTCGTCCAGTGCCTACGGAACCGGTGGTGGTTTGGTGAAGGTGTCAGGCAGCGGGGAGAGTCAGAAGGCGGAAGAGCTGTGGTTCGATAAATCGTTTGCCAATCATCACGGCGGCATCGTGAAAGTTGATGACCACGTTTATGGATTCGGCGGGAACAGCCTGCTCTGTGTGAATTTTCTTAGCGGTGAAATCTCCTGGCAGGAAAAAAGTGTTGGGAAAGGGTCGCTGATCTATGCGGACGGCCAACTCTACTGTCTTGGAGAGCGCCATGAGGTGGCACTTGTTCAAGCGACTCCGGAAAAATATGTCGAGAATGGGCGCTTCAGTATTGAAACGCAGGGTCGACCAAGCTGGGCTCATCCCGTTGTGGCGAACGGTCGATTTTATATCCGCGATCAAAATGCGCTGACGGCCTACAGCGTGAAAGCTGAGTGAAATTTGATTGGCGAAGGCCCGAAGGATGACTCGGAAATTTTTGCTCATCCCGATTCTGTTTTCGGCGTTCGCTTCCGATCTCGCGGTTGGGGAAGATGAAAAATCTTGGAAAGGGCAGGGGACGCTTCGCGTTCTTGTTGAGGTGCCTCCCGTTTCCGGTCTCGAAAGGGAAAGTGATGAGCTGGTTGCGAGAGTAAACCTCGACCTGGCAAAGCTTTTTCCTGAAGAGGAGGGGGAGTATCAGATTGATCTGCATTCCCTCCAAGTGATTCGTCAGGGCAAAAGTGTAGGAAATTATCCAAATCATGTTCAGCAGATCTCGCCCAAAGACCGGCCGTTCCGGTTTTACGATGGAGGCTTGCTGGAAGAGTTTCCGACATGGAGGCGATACGCATCTCTGGAAGGGCTCGGAGGGCGGCCCTTGTTTCCAACAAAAGATAAACTTCCATTCGGGCATCGGGTTTTTCATGCGGTTGCGACTCACGCATTGGGCACGCTGGTATGGGCACATACGCAGAACGGTAGCGAACCTTCCACTTACGGGATCTATTTCAATCTGCTGACTACGAGCAGTGAGGTGAAATCTTCTCCTGCTGGTTGGATCGGCGATGGAGGAAATCGGATCGTGAAAAGTAGTCCAATGACGGGCCCGCCGGGAAACAATTCCGCGAGCGTTGTGGATTGGAATGAAGATGGATTGCCAGATTTGTTTTACGGTCTGTCTTCGGGATACGTCGTCGTTGCCGAAAACACCGGGACATTGGAAGCACCAGTCTTTGACCGAAGGAAAATCATCTTTGATAGCTCGGGTAATCCTATCGATGCCGGATACGATGCAAGTCCACTAGCGGTTGATTGGAACGGTGACGGGATTCGTGATCTCCTCATTGGGGCGGAAAAGGGCTGCATTCTCTATTTTCAAAACCAGGCTAGTAATCTCTCTCCGGAGTTTGTTTTTCAGGATTTTGTCAGGGTGGGGGACGAGATGCTGCTGACTCCAAACTGGCCGATTGCAGAGCTTCCTCAGGGAAAACCTGGAGAGGTGTTTTCAGCTGATTATCTCGCGATTCCCTGTGTTTGTGACTGGGATGGCGACGGTGATATTGACCTCCTCGCTGGTGGGTTCGTCACAGGCCAAATTTTCTACTTTGAAAATACCGGATCGAAGTTCGACGGCACTCCGAATTTGGTAGCGCGTGGACCATTGAAATCTGATTCAGAAATTCTCGATACCGGATGGGCTGCTGCTCCAGTTGCGGTTGATCTTGATCATGATGGTGATCTCGATCTCGTTTGTGGGGCAAAACCCGCCACCGAAGATGGCGGCGATAAAAGTGAGGCAGGGGCTAATCTACTCTATTTTGAAAATACGGGGAGCCGCAAAAGTCCGAAGTTAGTCAGCAGCGAATTTCCAAGCAATCAGCTTCCGCCCACAGGCACTAATTTGATGGCGCCGGTGTGTGACTGGAACGGGGATTCG
The DNA here is from genome assembly GCA_913058215.1 of uncultured Verrucomicrobiales bacterium. Lineage (GTDB taxonomy): Bacteria > Verrucomicrobiota > Verrucomicrobiia > Verrucomicrobiales > DEV007 > Arctic95D-9. The sequence continues at coordinate 21,712 of CAJXQE010000080.1, read as the reverse complement.
CTCCCTGATCTCTTTCTGGTAACCAGATCTTCGATGCAGGTATTTCCTGTCCCTAACATTGGTAGCAAGGAGAGGCCGCTTTTCGATATGAAGGCAAAGTCGGTTCCGACATCGTGGAACCATCAGCAGATTCCGCCCGGGACTTTTGTCGACTGGAATGGGGATGGCCATCCCGATTTGATCAACCGGTTTCAGGTCGTTTTAAACGATGGCCTTGGATTTCCTCATTCGTTCAGCAAAAGGGTGAATTTGATGGCCGGAAAGAAGCCGATCCGGCATCCGAACCCTCACGGTGATGAAAATTCCCATGTGACTCTCCATGACTTTGACGGCGACGGAGATCATGATTGTATCTACGGAACCCACAGCGGGCACATTTGGTTGCACGAGAATTCCGGAAGCAATGAGGACCCCGTTCTGGATATGGTTGGCTATCAATTGCCCCTCGCGAAAGGCGGGGTTATTCAAGTCGGCGAAGCACCGGCTGACAAAGAGCCCGGATTTAATTTTACTGATCTTCAAGGTGCCCGCCCTAAGCCGGCTCCGGCGGACTTCGATCAGGATGGGCTGGTGGACCTGGTAATTGGGGATACCTATGGTCGGGTCCGTGTCTATCGGAACGAAGGCCGAAATGCAAAAGGTCAGCATACGTTTTCAGACGGAACAATGCTCCACCTTAGCAAATCCCGGCTCAGTGTTCATGCCGGTGACTGGGACGGGGATAATTCGCCGGATACTTTTGTTGTGACTGGGCAGAAAGTTGTGCTGTTTCGAAATAAAGCGGTGGCAGGCCAGTGCGAATTCGAAGAGTCGATTGAGCTGAAGCTTCCTCCCACGATTGGTGGATTCTACGGGGTTTCTCCGGTTGATCTCAATGCGGATGGTGACACCGATTTGGTTTATCAGACATCTTCCCGGATCACCTGCTGGGTTGAGCGTTCATTCTTAACTCATGGATATCGCGAGGCCGAAATTCTGGAAGCCTCAAAAAAGGAATAGTCAGGAACGGCGGGTGAAGTCCGTTGCTTATTTTGGATCTAGATAATTGCTCAGACTTTGATAGCTGTGCAGCATGATTATTCGGACCTCCGGTGTGGTGGCGAATTCTTCGCGGATTTCCTGAAGTGTTGTTCGAAATGTTTCCGGCGGTGTTCCCCAAAAGGTGATGAAACTTTCTTCCCCTTTAATCTTAATGGTATCGAGAGCGGGCGCGACGGATTCGGTGAGCTTTTGTGTCCCGGCGTAGGCGATTTCATCTTCGACAAAACGAATCACAAGACTTGATTCGCGCCGATAGGACATGATCCCAATCCAATCAGTGAGGTCCTGAACGTGGTGAACGAATCGTTTCTGCTGCCCATCGAAACCTGCTTCGAATTCGGCCTTGTCCCACCAGAAGGGAACATCTACGCAGAGATCCAGGTCGGAGTCTTTCGATTCAATCTCCGCGCCTAATAATTTCAATGCAGTGAGATAGTCGGTGATCACTTTCCCCCGGGATTCACCGCCGGCTTTCCATTCCGGCGCAAGGTAAGGTTCAACATCGTATTTGATTCCGGCGAGCCGGGTTCCTTCAGGAAGTTGTTCATTAAAAAGCAGAAGAGCCTGGAGTTGATCCAAAACTCTGGAATGATTTTTCTCAAAGAACATCTCCTTGTCCCCACGCAGCGCATTGACCGTGATATTCCGGGCGGCGGCTTCGGCGATCAGCTTTGAGAGAGGCTTCGCATTCTCGATGGAATACGATTCCGAATTCCCTTTTCGGATACTGACATGTTGATCAATGTGCCGAATACTTTCCTTCTCGCAAAAGTCCAGCATCTCCTTGCGGGACTCGGAAGTGATAAAAGCATCCTGCTTCCATGACCACATTCCCAGTGGAGGAAGAGGAGAGGATTCTTCGGAGAAGCAGACGGCGCTGCTCCCCCAAAATGCGAAGTAAAAGAAGAGGAAACGACGGATCATTGAACTCCTTCTTCCTTTTCTTTTATCCATTTTTTCAAGTAGTCGCGGACCTTGCCGAATCCTGTGATCAAACCGGGGAGATCCTCGTGAAAATGTTCGATACACCAGGGGCCCCGGAAGCCGGCGTTCCATCCAGTATTGAAGCACTTTTCCAAATCGTATTTCGAATGGCTTCCGTCAGGTTCAAGCTGAAAGGCCTTAAAGTCAGAAGTGACAGCAAGGGGATAAGCTTTGGCGAGCCCCGGAAAGCGGGTTGTATCGTCGGGCCAGTTGCCGGTGTCGGGGGATGCGTGGACACCCGCACCAATTTTAGCGATCAAAGTGGGGATATTGTCAGGATCTTTAGCAACCCATCCGACGTTCTCGATCAAGAGTGAAATTCCTTTGGGGTCAGCGTAGTCGATCAGTTGGTGAAAAGAATTAACCAAGCGGACCCGGTCTGGATTTCTTCCACCACCCGCTACGGGACGGATCCATCGGCACCCGAGTAGTTGGGCGGCGTCGATGGACTCCTTGTAGATTCGAATTGCCTCGTTCCGTTTCTCTTTGTCGGCACTGGCGATGTCGACGCCTTTCTGATTGCACTTCAAATTGGTGAAAATGCAGTGATTGGCTTCCATTTCATTGCGTAGCTTCTCAAGATATTCCGGCTCGAATGACTCGAGGGTCCTCGACATGAGATCGATGACCCGCATCCCAAGTTCGTTGTTCATCACTTTAGGAAGATCCAGCATGCTGATCTTTCCCGCCTCTTTTCCAAAAGTAAGGTGGCTGAAAAAGGAGCCTGTGGTAACTCCGATTTCGCCGGTGACTGGAGGATGTGAAACGGAAGCTGCGGTGGCGATGCTTGCTCCTACTCCGAGTGATGAGACTTTCAGGAAAGATCGGCGGCTTTGTGTTTTCATGATTATTGGATCCGGAAAAGATCAGGCTACGATATCGTGAAGGACCCGGCCATAGACATCAGTGAGCCGGAACGGTCGGCCTGAATACTCGAAAGTGAGCTTCTCGTGATTGATCCCTAACAAGTGTAAAAGTGTAGCGTGAAGATCATGAACGTGAACTTTGTTTTCGACGCCTTTGAATCCGAGTTCGTCGGTCTTGCCGTAGGAAAACCCACCTCGGACTCCGCCGCCGGCCATCCAGACGGTGCCTGCATGCGGATTGTGATCCCGCCCGTTGCTGTTTTCCGAGTAGGGCGTTCTCCCAAACTCGCCGCCCCACATGACGAGTGTATCATCCAGCAGTCCCCGCCTTTTCAAATCCGTAAGAAGTGCCGCGATTGCTTGGTCGGTGGCACCCGCGTGGTCAGTGTGGTCTTTCTTCAGGTCCCTGTGCTGATCCCATTTCGGTGTCGTCGTGTTGTCGGTATAATTGACCTGAACAAAACGCACCCCGGCCTCGGATAATCGCCGGGCAAGAAGACACTGTCTGCCAAAATTGTCGGTCGTTTTATTGCCGATTCCGTAGAGTTCCTGCGTTGCTCTTGTTTCCTGATCGAGGTCCGCGATTTCCGGGGCATGTTGCTGCATACCGAATGCGGTTTCAAATGAACTGATGGTTGATTCGAGGACTTCTCCATCGACCTCGTTTCCCAATTGAGCCTGATTCATTTTGCGGAGCAGATCGATCTGTTCCTGTTGTCCCGCAGAAATGCCGTTTTCCGGGAGATTGCGAAACTTTGCTTCAGTGGCAGGTCTCTCCGCTTTTCCCAAAGCTGTTCCCGCATAGATTCCGGGAAGGAAGGCGCTGCCGTAATTCCTGACGCCACCGATCAGTTCGCTCGGGCAGATACTGACGAAGCCGGGCAAGTTTTGGTTTTCACTACCGAGTCCATAAGTTACCCAGGCGCCCATCGAAGGGCGAATCAAATTGGTGGCTCCGGTATGAAAGAACAGCGTGGCAGGACCGTGAGCTACAGCATCGGTGTGCATGGTTTTGATGAAACAAAGGTCATCGGCATGCTTGGCGACTTGGGGGAAAAGGTCGGATATCCATGCGCCTGAATTTCCGTGTTGTGAAAAAGAAAACGGTGAGCCTAGCAGGACCCGCTCCTCGGTGACGCGGGTCCGGGTATTCACGAACTCGGCGGTTTGACCGCTGCGCTTATTCAGTTCGGGTTTGTAATCGAAAGTATCGAGGTGACTCGGGCCACCGTTCATAAATAGAAAAATGACGCGTTTGGCCGGGGCAGGAAAGTGAACCGGTTTTCCGGCTAGGGAATTTTTCGGAGCTCCGTGACTTGTTGTGCTGGATAAGAGATCTGTAAGAGCGAGGGACCCAAAGCCAAGGGCCGTCCGGCGCAGCAATGCTCGACGTGTCGTGGGGCCGGATTTCAAGTCTGGATTATTCATTTTACCGAAGGAATCGGAAATCAAGAGAGGCGAAGAGATTCTGCTGAAATGCGGTCCATCGTTCCAGCTCAAAAGATCCGGAATCAGAGGCGCTGAGAAATTTTTCAGCGATGCGAAGCTCTTTGTCGTCAGGCTCGCGGCCCAGCGTAGTCAGGAAGGCCCGGCGAATTCCCGATGCTGAACTTTGTGGATTTTGATCCAGAATTCGACGCGCTGCTTTTTCCGATTCAATCCTCACAAAAGGATTATTGATCAGAAAGAGTGCCTGCGGTGAAAGAATCGTAAGGTCACGTTTTCCGACGACGCTTGCTGGATTGGCGACATCAAATGTTTCAAAAATCTCAGGAAGGTTGTTCCGGAATCGGGGGAGGTAAATACTGCGTTTGAAATTCTGATCAAAGGAATAGTCGAACTCGTTTTTGAGTTTTGTGGGGAATGGCTGTTCAACGGGGGAGGGGTCAAGAGAGCCGGAGATGCTGAGGATAGAATCCCGGATCGATTCGGCATCGAGTGTTCTCCTGCTGCGCCGCCCGAATAATTTGTTGGTGGGATCGGCCTCCATAAGTTCTTCATCTGTTTCTGAAGCCGAACCAAGCTGATAGGTTCTTGAGCTGACAATGAGTCGGATGAGTTTTTTTGTAGATTGATCGTTTTCCTGAAACCAGTGGGCAAGCCAATCCAGCAGTTCGGGATGGGTCGGTTTCTCCCCGGTCGTGCCAAAGTTGTCGACTGTCGGCACGATGCCACGACCCATGAGATGTGCCCAGACGCGATTCACATAGACCCGGGTGGTAAGAGGATTTTCAGGTGATGTGATCCACTCCGCTAGTTCAAGTCGGCCACTTTGATCAGATGAGATTCCCGGCTTCGTAGAGTTTGGGGGGAGTGTAACTCTTAGGAATCCGCGCGGAATGGGCTCAGCTGGTTGATGAGGGTTTCCACGGACCCGTCGCTTCTCGTCTCCGGGGTCGGGACAATCGGTGGCTCCCATCAGAACCGGCGGCTTTTTGGGAATCGCCTTTTGTGCCAGAGTCTTCTCGGCGTTGATGGCTTCCCGTTGCTCGTCGTTTATCTTTGGATCGTTGCGGGATTTTGAAGATTTTTTCGCAAGGGTGCGATATCGTGCGTAGGCGGATTCGTAGTGTTCCAACTGCTTCCCGTCAGGATCAACCCGCGGGTCGGCAATTTCATTCCATTTGAAGTTGGTTGTTGCAGGGATAGGGTTTGAGCTTGAGGTGCCGGTGAATATTCCGGCGAGCGCATAGTAATCAGTCATGGGGACGGGGTCGAACTTGTGATCATGGCAGCGCGCGCATCCTATAGTCATTCCGAGGAAGGCCCTGCCAACTGCGTCGAGTTGTTCATCCGCCCCGTCCATGTGAAACGTTTCCTCGTCATCGTTGATATAGTTTCGCGGACCGAGAACGAGAAATCCGGTTGCGACGAGATTCTCAAAGGCTTCATCCGAAGTCCGGGCAGGGAGAAGGTCGCCGGCAATCTGCCTGCTTAGAAAGACATCGAAAGGAATGTCATCGTTAAAGCTTCGAATAATGGAATCGCGATACTTCCACGCATCGGGGAAGAGATTGGAAGCACCTCCCCCGCTCGAATCGGCGTATCGGGCGAGATCCAGCCAGTGCCGGGCCCAACGTTCTCCGTAGGGTCTGCTGGCAAGATGATTTTCCACGGTCTCATTCAAATCGAAATGCTTCCAATCTTCGGGTTGCGGTGGAAGTCCGGTCAGATCGATGCTGAGACGTCGGGACAATGTTTGAGTGTCAGCATCAGCAGTCGGCGTGAGCTCTTTCTTCTCCAGTTCCGAGAGGATAAAGTGATCAATCGGATTCAATGGCCACGAACTATTTTTGACTTCAGGGACTTCCGGTTTGCGAACCGCCTGGAAGGACCAGAATTTTCTTCCCTCTTCCAGATCGATTTTCTGAGCGGCTGGAGCCACGTTTTCCTTTCGCGGATCCGGTGCCCCCATTTTCACCCAGGCGACCAGTGCATCGATCGCAGCCTGAGGCATTTTCTGCTTCGGCGGCATTTCAATGTCTTGGGTTTTGTAACGGATCGCTTGTATCACCAGACTTTCGTCAGGCTTTCCGGGAACGATTGCGGGTCCCGAATCGCCACCACTTTGCCAACCCGGCTGGCTGTCCAGGTAGAGTTCGCCACGAAGTTTTTTTGAATCTGCGGAATGGCATTCGTAGCAGTATTTGATTAAGACAGGACGAACTTCATTTTCGAAAAAGGTAATCTGATCCTGTGCTACTGCCGGCCCGAAGGGGGAAAGCAGAAAGATCACAAATAATCTTTTGAAAAGTGAGGGCATTTTCTGTGATGCGCACAGTACGGAGTTTTCGAATTGCTGCCAAGGGCTGGTTCTCCGCTTTCGAGTGATACCGCCTGGTAAAACTATTTAACGGAACTCAGAGTTTTGTGAAATTAGTGCAATTTCCGGGTATTCTTTCCGGTTTCCTTCGTCGACCATTGAAAGAGAACATGAAGATTATTGTTTGTTTGTGGATTGCCCTGTCTTTTGCACCTGTCATGAAAGATGGACAAGCTGCGGAGGAGTTTGTCGCGACGGAAGAGCAGCGCCTAACATTGAAAACCGGGGAGGCTGTCCAACTTTCAAAGAGACCGGGAGAGGGCGAAGAAATCGATAAACGGTTTACGACTTTCGCGATGGCGATCAATGCTCCGATCGAAAAAGTGTGGGAAGTGGTGAACGATAAGAAAGGAGCCCCTGATTTTCTTGCGGGAGTTCTTTTGTCCAAGGTCCTCGAAGAGGGGGATGACTGGATGCTGGTGGAACAGAAGACCGCTGTAGGAGGGCCCAAGTCTTCCTACCATTATACGCTGCGGCATCAGCTTTATCCGTTTGAGAGGGTTGAGTTCAAACGGGTTTCCGGCGAGTTGAAAGAGGTGCTCGGCGGCTGGTGGTTTTTCGAGGGGGAAAAACCGGAGACGACGATTCTCGTTTATTCGCTTCACATTGATCCCGGACTTTTTGCTCCCCAATTCATTGTGAAGAGGGGAATGAAAACCTCACTTCCGAATACTTTGAAGTGGATGAAAAAGGAGGCCCTGCGGCGGGTAGGGGAGGGGAGTGAGTCGGAAGGCGATGCTCAGTAGCCGGTATATTTCAGTGAAAGTCTCTCACTCAATTGTTTCGATCAGATCTTCGCGAGAATATCTTACTTTCGGCAGATCTGCGTATTTGTCATCGGCGATGCGGTAGCCTGCCGGACAAACGACCGCGGTGGTGAGGCCTTTTTCTGCCAGATTCAGGGATTCATCATACATTTTCGGGACGAACCCCTCCATGGGACAGCAGTCGATATCCATCATCGCAGCGCAGGTCATAAAATTTCCAAGGGCGATGTAACTTTGGAGTTTCGCCCAGCCGACGGAGTCCTCACCGCGTGAGCCGGTGACGATATCTCCGATCATCAGGGACCGGAAATAGTCCATCGAAGAAGGATCCTGCCCGCGGATTGCGGAGGTGGTGTGGATGAGCTTGTCGATTTCCGCTTCGGTCATATTTTTGTTCACGGCGAATACGAGAAGATGAGAGCAATCGGCGACCTGTTGTTGTTTGTAGGAGGCGGGTACGAGCGACTCTTTTAGCTCCTGGTTTTTGATGACGAGAAACTTCCAGGGCTGAAGACCGTAGGACGACGGTGTCAAAATGAGCGCTTCCTCGAGCGTGGACCAGTCGGCATCGGAGATCTTGCGGGTGGGATCGAACTGTTTGGTGGCATAGCGCCAGCGGAGTTTCTCGAGGATGGTGTCGTTCATGGAGTAAAGAGATACCTTGCCAGCGCATTCGGGAAAGGAAAAAAATCGGAATCAACCGCTTGAAGGGTTTATCTTAGTGTTGGATCAGGAAAATCAGGGTCGGCGGAACTTTAGCAAGATTCCGCTACTTTTGAGCCGGTGGGACTAAGAAATCGTTCCCTCCCTCTTTTGCGGAAGGAATCTTTGGTTTCTCATTGTGAATTTCCTGTTACATTACCGTCTAAGATTGCAGACAAAATTTCCCGACTAGAACGCTATACTCTCACGATGATATTTTTACTCCCGCTCTCAGCTCAATTTTTGACCGAAACAGTCCGGTCGGAGATGGAGGGGTAACGGGCGTAATTCGAAGAGATTCAGTGATTCGCGTTTGTTATGCGGGGATATATTATCAGGCGCCTCTTGCTGATACCGCCGACTTTGATCGGGGTCACTCTGATAGCATTTTTCATCACCCGGATGGTTCCGGGAGGGCCAGTCGAGCGGATGATGGCCCAGAGCCAGATGCTCGATATGGCCGGAGGGAATTCTTCGGGAGGGGGAGACAACGTGGCTCTCTCGGAAGATCAGCTCTTGCAGCTCAAGAAGCTATACGGTCTCGATAAACCCTGGTACGTTGCTTATTGGCCCTGGCTGGGAAAGGTGTTCATGGGCGATCTGGGGACTTCGTTTCGATATCAGGAACCGGTTCTGGATTTGATCATCGAGCGAATGCCCATCGCGATTTATTTCGGATTGATGACCGCCTTCCTGTCCTATGTCGTCTGCATCCCGCTGGGAATCTTCAAGGCACTGCGGCATAAATCGTGGGCAGATAACTTTACCTCGGCCTTCGTTTTTGGCGGATATGCTGTCCCGGGTTATGCCTTGGGTGCCCTCATGGTCGTATTCCTTTGTCTCCGCAGCGACTGGTTTCCCAAGGAAGGCTGGCCGACGGAAGATTTTGAGGGCATGGGTTTTTTCGAAGGGTTGAAGGATTTGCTCCATCATACATTTCTTCCCATGGTTTGTTACGTTCTCGGTAGCTTCGCCTTCATGACGCTTCTGGTGAAAAACCACCTGATGGATAATCTCGCAGCAGATTATGTGAGAACGGCAGTAGCCAAGGGTGTTCCTTTTCGGGGGGCAGTTGTCAAACACGCCCTGAGGAACTCGCTGATTCCGATTGCGACGACGCTTGGCCACCTCGTCGGAATTGTTGTTGCCGGTTCTTTTCTAATCGAGGTGATTTTTGATATCGACGGTGTCGGTCTCCTCGGTTTCACCTCCATCCTCGACCGTGATTACCCTGTAGTTCTGGGGATTCTGTTAGTATCGGCTTTGGCGATGCTTCTCGGTAATATTTTGTCGGATATTTGCGTCGCTCTGGTGGATCCGCGAGTAAAGTTTCACTGAAAAGTTTTTAGGATCTTGAAAGGTTTCAAACTCAATCCCATTACGGTTAAAAAGCTGAAGCGATTCCGCGGGATTCGACGGGGCTACTATTCTTTTCTGATTTTCCTGTTTTTGCTCATCATCACTTTTTGGGGGATTGGGGAATACTTCGTGAACAGCCGGGCACTGGCCGTCAGTTATGAGGGCAAGTTGTATTTCCCCACTCACTCCGCGTTTCATCCGGGAACGGATTTTGGTTTTGATTACAGCTATGAAACCAATTATCGCGATCTGAAAGAGAAGTTCGCGGAAGATTCAGAGTCGCAAGTAGAAAATAGCGGAGGTAGCAATTGGGTGCTGATGCCCATGGTACCCTTCAACCCTTTCGAGAATGATTTCATCGAGGGGAAGTATGGGCCGCAGCCGCCCACTTGGGAGGGGAAACATTTTCTCGGCACCGATAATGTGGGGAGGGATATCCTGGCCCGGCTTTTCTACGGGTTCCGCTATGCGATGACTTTTGCCCTGCTTTACATGGTGGCTGTATTCCTGATCGGGGTCACGCTTGGGTGTGCCATGGGGTATTTTGGAGGGACATTCGATTTGTTGGCTCAACGAGTTATTGAAATCTGGCAAAACATTCCGTTTCTCTACATCGTGATTATTGTGGCGGCGATCATTCGCCCCAATCTGTTCATTCTGCTTTTGATTTTTGTCGTGTTTGGTTGGACGTCGCTTACTTATTATATGCGGACGGAAAGTTATCGTGAAAAATCGCGCGACTACGTGGCGGCGGCTCGCGTTCTCGGTGCGGGAAACTGGCGAATCATTGTCCGACATATTTTGCCGAATACGATTTCCACTCTGGTTACCTTTCTGCCCTTCGTTGTTGCGTCCGCAATCACATCCCTGACTGCATTGGACTTCCTCAATTTCGGGCTTCCCGCTCCGACTCCGAGTTGGGGGGAATTGCTCAAGAGAGGCGTGCAAAATCTGAACGATCCCTGGATTGTCACTTCTGCGTTCTCAGGGCTGGTATTTGTTTTGACGATCGTCACCTTTATTGGCGAAGCGATCCGTGAAGCGTTTGATCCGAAAAAATACACTGTTTACCGATGAGAATTCGAATTTTGAAATCCGCGCTAATGTTGAGCGCTCTGTTTTTAGCTTCCTGTGGTTCTGACAAGGATGAGGAGAATGCTGCGGAGAGAAAATACTCCGGCGCATTTCGTCTGGAAGGTGAGGCACTGAATGCAGCGGTCTCTTACCGGAGTGAAGCGGCGGCAGCTTTTTACGCAGAGAACTCCGATTTTTTCAAAGAAGCGAACATCGATGATCTGCCCGCCGGGCTGAAGTGGGAGAATGGAGAGGGCCAGGAGGTTTTTGCTTCTGCGGATGCGATTCGGGGAGGTGAAGAAACTATAGTGGTCGCTGATTTCCCCCGAACTCTTCGGGTGGTAGGGGATGATTCTTCAAATTCATTTCGCAGTTTTATTCACGATGATCACAATATGCCGCTGGTGAAAAAGCATCCGGGGACCGGGCAGCATTACCCAGGGATTGCGAGAGAATGGGCTGTTTCAGAAGATAAAAAGACGGTTTTCTTTCGGATCGATCCGGATGCAGAATTTTCCGATGGGGTCCCGGTTCGTGCGAATCACTTTTCCTATATTTTCTATTTCATGCGGAGTACGTGGATCAACGCTCCCTGGTACAACAACTGGCACGAGGAAAAATACACCCACCTCACGCGATACGATGATCTGACAATCTCTATTGGCTTGAAAGATGCCAAGCCGGATTCGCTGCGATTTTTTGAAGAAGACCTCTTCCCGCTTCCTGAGCATTTTTACGATGAATTCGGTGAGGATTTTCTCACTCGCTACACCTGGCGGTTCGCACCGACGACGGGGCCATACGTGATTTTTCCGAAGGATATTCGCAAAGGGAAATCGATCACTCAGACCCGTCTTGATACCTGGTGGGCGAATGATAAGAAGTTCTGGCGGAATCGATACAATCCGGATACACGCAAATTCACAGTGATTCGGGATCCTGATAAGACAGCAGAAGCTTTCGTGGCGGGAGACCTCGATATGTTTCGCGTGAGAACTCCAGAGGGTTGGGAAGACAAACTCGACAAACCGAATGTAGAAAAAGGTTACATTGTTAGAGCTCAGTATTACAATCAAACGCCGAGGCCCTGCTATTCGCTTCGTATCAACAAAAGCAAGCCGCTCCTTGATGATCTCAACGTCAGGCTCGGCTTAAACTACGCGTCCGATTTTGAACTGGTTCTGGAGCAGTTTTTCCGGGGAGCATACCAGCGTATGAGAACCAGTTCGGACGGCTATGGCGAGTACTCTCATCCCGATCTGCGAGCCCGGAAATTTTCCGTGGAAAAGGCAAGGGAGCACTTTGCTAAAGCTGGTTTCACCAAGTCAGGGCCCGATGGCATTCTCATGAATGAAAAGGGAGAGCGGCTCTCCTTTACCATCGTAACTGGCTACCGAAAACTAATTGATGTGTTAGGCATTCTCCAGCAATCAGCACGGAAGGCCGGAGTGGATTTTCAGATCGATAACCCCGAGACGACTGCGGCGTGGAAGAAGGTTCAGGAAAAGAAACACGAGATCGTACTGTCCGCGCTTAATCACTCCGTGGAGACTTATCCCCGCTATTGGGACTTCTGGCACAGTTACAATGCTTATAAATCTGATGGCTCCCTCAAGCCGGAAACCAACAATTTCACAGTGAGCGCTTACCCTGAATGGGACGAGTTGATTGATCGCTACGAGAAATCGACGGATCTCGATGAGATCAAAAAGATTGCTCACGAGTTGGAGGGGAAAATTCACGACGATGCTGCGTTTATACCGGGATGGGTTCGACCGTATTTTCAATGTGCCTACTGGCGCTGGATTCAGTGGCCGGAGGGTTTCGCTGCCCGCCTTGCCCGGGAACACGATGAACTTTGTGTTCACTGGATCGATTCCGATATCAAGAAGGAGACGCTTGAAGCGATGAAGACAGGGAAGGCCTTCAAGAAACAAACGATGATTTTTGATCGATACAAAATTGAATGACCATGATGATTACCAAGAAAATTTCCCTACCGGTAATTGCCGGTTTGAGCGCCGTCTTTTTCCTGTCCGGTTGTGGTGAGGAAGGGGATGACGAAACGAGTCAGTTTCCTCCCTACGACAATACTGAGGAAGTGGAGGCTTTTTACAAAGCGGATCCGGAAAGGTATGTCTTTGCAAAACCGGAGGATATTCCGAAGGATCTGGTTTGGGAAAATGGATCCGACCTTCCCGACATCGGTTCACCCGATGCAAAAAAGGGTGGGACGCTGTATTCAAAGCTTTTGGATTTTCCAAGAACACTTCGTCCCGTGGGTCCCGACTCCAACAATCAGATCAGGAGTTATATTCAGGATGATGTCTTGATGAGTTACGTTCATCGCCATCCCAATGTAGACGGATGGTATCCGGGGATTGCCGAGGAGTGGGCGGTGGATAGAGAAAATAATCAGGTCTTCATCCGGATCAATCCGGCTTCACGCTGGAGCGATGGAGAGGGAATTACCACCGAGGATACTCTCTTCTCTTTCTACTTCCGAACTTCGGACCACACGAATGCCCCTTTTGGGAAAAACTTTTTTGAAGAGAATTACACTCGAATTACGATTTATGACGACTACACCTTTGCGGTCCAAGTGACGGACCGGAGACCTGATTTTGATGCCTACGTATTTGAGACCCATCCTTATCCGAGGCACTTCTATATTGAGCACGGCCCTGACTATGTGCAGCGTTATCAATGGCGATTTCAACCAACGACAGGAGCGTATGTGGTCAAGCCTGAGGACGTTCGTAAAGGCCGTTCCATCACCCTGACCCGGAACGACAACTGGTGGGCGAAAACCAACAAGTATTGGAGAAACCGCTACAACCCCGACCGTGTTCAGCTCAACGCGATTCGCGACAACGACAAAGCCTTCGAGACCTTTCTGAAAGGGGATATCGATTTTATTCGTCTGAATCTTGCCAAGTACAATTACGAAGGCCTACCGGATGATCATCCCCTGGTCCAGAAGGGTTATATTCACAAGGCGACCTTTTTTAATGATATTCCCCGGGGGAATATGGGATTGTGGATTAACACCTCCAAGCCCCCGTTGGGCGATATCAATATCAGGAGAGGGTTGCACCATGCGTCCAACATGGATCTCGTTATCGAGAAGTTCTTCCGTGGAGACTACGACCGCTTAAAGACACCTTCCGATGGGTTTCGAGGGATCAGCCGAACCGATATCGTGCCAAGGGAATTTTCGGTGGAGAAAGCGCTGGGTGAGTTTGCGAAGGCTGGCTTCACGGAGAGGGGCGCTGATGGGATCTTACAGAACAGCGAAGGGAAACGGCTTTCGTTTACGATATCAACCGGTGGCAAATTTTTCGAGGACCTTCTCTCGATTCTGAAGCAGGAGGCAAGAAAAGCCGGGGTGGAGTTTAATCTGGAAATCATGGATACCACGGCGGGCTGGAAGAAAGTTCAGGAGAAGAAGCATGAGATCCAGTTCACGGGTTTTGGCGCATTTCCAACAGAACAGTATCCCCGCTATTGGAGTATGTGGCATTCCGATAACGCCTTGAAAGACGGAAAGCCAAAGCCGCAAACGAACAACCTCACTATTACGGCGCTTCCGGAGCTCGATAAATTGATCGATGATTATGAGAAGGCGGAAACCCGCGAGGAGAAAAAGAGGCTCGCTTATGAAATCGAAGGAATCATTTTCGATCACGCCGCCTGGGTTCCGGGTGTGGCTCGTCCATTTTATAGGGACGGCTATTGGCGTTGGATCAAATGGCCTGAAGATTTCAACGTTCGGCTGAGTGATATCGAAGAGAGCGCCTGGCTTCACTGGATCGATGAAGATGTGAAGAAAGAGACTCTGGCGGCAATGAAAGAGGGGAAAACCTTTGAGCCTAAAGTCCAAGTCTTCGACAAATACAAAGCGAAGTGATTCAAGCCTGTTGAATCAATCATCCTACCCTGTTCAATCGAATGCCTCTTCTCGAAATTTCCAATCTCCGAACCGGTTTTGATACCGACAGTGGTCGTGTCATCGCTGTGGACGGAGTCAGTTTTTCGGTGGAAAAGGGGAAGACCTTCGGAATTGTCGGCGAGTCAGGATCGGGCAAGAGTGTCAGTGCTTTGTCTATCATGCAATTGCTCCCGCAACCGGCGGGGGTGATCGTGAACGGGAGCATTCAGTTTAAGCATCACGAACTAGTCGAAGCTCCGGAGGATGTCATGGTCGATGTTCGAGGTGACGAGATTGGGATGATATTCCAAGAGCCCATGACGGCGCTGAATCCGGTTCACAAGATCGGGCGTCAGGTTTCGGAGGTATTCCGGCTTCACAAGGACATGTCGAAAGCCGAGGCGATGCAGGCATCGATCGAGATTCTCGACCGGGTCGGGATTCCCTCTCCTGAAATTCGGGTGGGGGAGTATCCGCATCAGCTTTCAGGAGGGATGCGGCAGCGCGTCATGATTGCGATCGCTCTGGGTTGCAAGCCGGACCTTCTTATCGCCGACGAACCGACTACGGCTCTCGATGTCACCGTCCAGGCGCAGATTTTAAAACTGATGAAGGATCTCCAGGAGGAAATGGGAATGGCGATTATTCTCATCACCCATGACCTTGGGGTGATCGCTGAAACCTGTGACGATGTCGCGGTGATGTATGCCGGCCGGATTGTGGAAAGCGCGCCGGTGAAAGAGCTTTTTGCCGATCCAAAACACGCTTATACCAAAGGTCTGCTTCGAAGTATGCCGAGACTGGATCGCGAACGGAAAACGAAGCTGCCGACGATCGAGGGCAATGTTCCTGCGATTCATGAAATGCCGACTGGTTGTCGATTTTCATCACGTGCCCCGAAAGAGCACGACGAGGATGCGATTAAAAACCGACCTCCGTTTGAGGAAGTGTCTCCGGGACATTGGGTAGAGAAATGTCCGTTTTGTTTTGAAGCCTGAGATGAGCGATATCCTGAAAGTCGAGAATTTGAAGATGCATTTCCCGGTCAAGGGAGGCGTTTTTCTGCGCTCACTGGCAACCTGCAAAGCGGTTGATGGTGTTTCGCTCTCAGTTCGTCATGGGGAAACCCTTGGTCTGGTTGGTGAGTCCGGATGCGGAAAATCGACGCTCGGAAAATGCATGGTCCGCCTGCTGCATCCAACGGCAGGAAAGGTGGAATTCGAAGGACACGATATTACCCGGATGTCGCGCGGACATTTGCTTCCGCTTCGTCGGGACATGCAGATGATGTTTCAAGATCCGGCGGAGTCTTTGAATGCTCGTCACACGGTAGGGACAATTCTCGAGGAGCCCTACGTGATTCATAAGATCGGAACCCGGGCGGAAAGGCAAAAGTGGATCGCCGAGAATTTAGAGAGAGTTGGACTCAGTGCGTCGGCTGCGCAGAAATTTCCTTTTGAGTTTTCCGGTGGTCAGCGGCAACGGATCGGAATTGCCCGGGCGATTTCTCTGAATCCGAAACTGATCATTTGCGATGAGCCGGTTTCCGCTCTCGATGTTTCTGTACAGAGTCAGGTCCTTAATCTGATGATGGATCTGCAGCGTGAATTGGAGCTCAGCTATCTCTTTATTGCACACGACCTCGCCGTGGTTCGCCATGTTTCAGACAGGGTTGCGATCATGTATCTTGGAAAAATTGTGGAGATTGCCGATGCGGACACGATTTACGAAAATCCGAGGCATGCTTACACCAAGGCACTTATTTCTGCGATTCCGGTTCCCGATCCTTCTGTTGAACGGGAGTACCGTTACATTGAGGGAGATGTGCCTTCGCCGATCAATCCACCCGAAGGTTGTGCTTTTGGGCACCGCATGGATGACCCGAACTGGGAGAAAAGTGTGGGCATGGATTTGTCTCTGAAAGAGGTCGAGCCCGGCCATTGGGTCCAGCCTTGTCCGTGTTGCACGGATATTTCGTAGTAGCTATAATTTCCGCAACATTGTTTCAAAAAACCTTAAGCCTTAAGGGAAACGGCGGTTGCGAAAATTAATACGAACATCTAAAATATCAGGAGATGACCCTGGAAGAATTTACCCATTCGGTGGAGCACGACGCCGAACCTCCCGAGGGCCTGAGTGGCGAGCTCCAATCGCTCTGGCTGGCTAAGAATGATCGATGGGAGGATTCTCACAATATCGCGCAGGATATTCACACCGCTACAGGCTCCTGGATTCATGCGCTATTGCATCTTATTGAAGGGGATATCGGAAATGCCGGTTACTGGTTCAGCCGGGCCGGGCAACCCGCCGTATCTCCCGGAGAGATCGATGAGGAATGGCAGCGAATTGCAGGTTTCCTTTGCGAAGGGAAATAGTTTTAAGATAAGAGACGACCGAATCGTTATTGTTAGGGATGCGTTTACCTGAACTACCGGGTTACCGATATGATGAGTTGTTGGGAGAAGATCCCTTCGGCTGGTCTTTCATAGGCACTCACCATAGTGGTGAGCGGCGGTTGCTTCGTGTTCTGAAATCTCAGTCGACGAACGACACCTTCATTTACCAACTGCTCCGGCCGTTCATTGATGCGAATTTTTCCATCAAAGGAGTGGCGGAGATTTACGACCTAGCCTTTCAGACTGACCAGAACCTGACAGTAATGGCTCTCCCGTTTTACGGGTGGCAGGGGAAGGAGAACCATTTATGGCAGGAGACTTCCCTGGATCGAATCAGGACGCTGATCTCGCGGGATCAGGCATTTTCTGTGGTTCAGGGTCTGGCTAATTGTCTGGATCTTATCCATCGTTGCGGAAGCTTCCATGGAGGTCTACGTCCCGGGAATGTTTATCTCACCAGTGATGAGTCTGGTGGGCAGGAAATTAAAATAGGAGATTTCGGTCAGGCCTTCATCGCCGGAACACAGTTTCTTGAAGCTGGAGATATTCTTTTTTATTCCAGTCCGGAGCAATTGGCTTCGGGGGACTATTCATCCGATCAAGGCCGTAGTTGGGATGTCTACGCATACGGTGTCATCGCTTTCCAGCTTCTGACCGGTCATCTTCCCCGACTGGACCTTCTCTATCAGCAGTGCACTGCCAGCTCCGGAATCATGGATGGTGTTTCCGCGATTTCCTTTGGCCAGTTGACTGAGGCATCGGAACACTTTTCGAGGCAGTTGGGGAAAGAGCTTTCTGTGGAATGGCCCGAGTCTGCGGACACGGAGGTGGAGTCGGCGATTCGTCCTGTAATTGAAGGATGCCTGGCCTTTGATCCTTCCCAACGGTATCCGAACATGGCCGAAGTTTCGGCGGCATTAGCCTCAGCTATTAAAAAAGCTCAGACTCCGAAGCCAGCACCGGTAACGGCTGCTGCTGCTGCGGTGACGCCTGTCACGGAGAAAGTGTCCGAGTCGGCGCCGAAGAAGCAAAAAGAAAAGAAGCCGAGACGGAAATTTTCACTGCCGAAGTTTTCACTTCCCGCGGCGGTTACACGACAATCTTCGGACCGGCGGACTCTTGGGTGGCAGGTCGCAGCGGTCCTTGCCGTGCTGGCTCTGATTCCCGTCGGGCTTTCGAGCATCATCAATTATTACCGCTGGAAAGAGGAGTTTACCGAAAAGTCGATTGTAAAAGAGGAAGCCCAAACGGATATTGAGCAGCAGGCTGATTCCTATCGGAAAGCCTTAACGCAGCAGAGCAAGAGTTCCGAACAACTGCGTTCTGAGTTGGACGAGGTTCAGGATGAGAAAAGCAGAATGGAAGGCGAGTCGACACTTGCCCGCCAAATTTTGCGGCAGACGCAAGATAACGGCGATCAGTTTTTCCGACTGGTTCTTGATAATCGTGACACTGATGTTCCCGGTTTTCGGGAGAAAAGGCAGGTGGCATTGGCTGAAGGGCGAAAGCACTACGAACGACTTGTTGAAGTCTATGGAAATGCTCCTGATTTCATCGAATCGACGGCAAATGCGATGTTTTATCTTGGAGAGATTTACCGGGAAACAGGGGAGTTCGGTAAAGCACTTGCTTCCTACACAGAGGCTGAGCGTCGCTATCTGGCTCTGATGCCGCAAGGGCAGAAACCCAAACTCGAATATTTGAAGAATTTGGCCAGAGCAAAGCGGTCCCTTGGGGAGCTGTCTTTCAAGAACGGCAGGTATTCGTCGGCGATGAATTTTTTCAGCGAAAGCTCGGCCTATATGAGAAGTGTGCGGGATTCTGATAAGGCTCAAGTCTTGCCTGCAACCCTTGGAATTCAGGAAAATTCCCTCCAAATCGTCGAGTGCGAGCGGATTCTCAACAATACTGATGCAGCCCTGGATGGCAGCCGCTCAATTGGAGCCCAGTTGTTGGAAATGCAGGAAATGGAGCCCGAAAACAGCCGGGTGATTGCTGCTCTCGCCAAATCGTTCTCCATTGCCGGGAGAGTTCTGGAGGGCCAGGCTGAAGGCGAAAAGGCGATCGAAGCGTATCAACAGGCCAGTAATCTATATGCAAAAGCAGTGAAGTTGAATGCGGCGATCGACGATTATCAATTGGGCCTGGGCAACAGTCTGGCCCGAGTCGGACTTCTTAAGAATGATTTGGAGAAGCTCCAGGCAGCGTCGGATGTTCTGGCGAAGGTAATTCCTCAAAATCCGTTCGAGCCAACTTATCAAAGAACTCTGGCAGAGGTGTTTGGAGTGATGGCAAAAAATCAGAGAGATGGTGGCCAGCCGAAAAAAGCGATCGAGCTGGAGGAGAAAGCGGTCTCAATCCTGAGTCCGGTGATCCGGAACAATCAGTCGACTCCTCCCGATGTGAAATATTCCTATGCTCTTCGTCTTGCTCATCTGGCGGAGCTTCAAGGGGACGCGGGAAATTTCGATGATTCGAGAAGCCCACTTCGTGAGGCCATCGATGTGCTTGCCAGTATTGCCAATGCTCAGAATGCTCAGCCAACATTTCGCCGCGCCCTCGCCAGGGCTCAGGGCCTGGCCGGCTTTGCCTGTATCAAATCAGGTGACAAAAAGAGTGCGAAACAGCATTACGAACTGGCTCAGGCGGAATGGGAGGCTTATATGGCCGCAAACCCTGAGGATTCCGATGCCATCCGTGCCGCTCAATGGACTAAAGAGCAGCTGAAAGGTCTTCAGTAGGGGGGAGATTCCAAGTCCTTCTATCGACGAGAATTGACTTTTATTGGGTTGAGGCTTGATTGCCGCGTTCTTCTTAAATTAGGAACGACTTATTATGATAGACCAAATTGACGTAGAAAAATTGATCCAAATTTCCCGCGCTGCCGGGGACGCTATCCTTGAAGTCTACGGCACCGAGTTCACCGTCGATGTGAAAGAGGACAAATCTCCTTTAACGGAAGCGGATCGCCGAGGCAACGAAGTGATCGTCACCGCACTGGAAGCGGCATATCCGGAGATCCCCATCATTTCAGAGGAAACAAAGACTCTCGACTACGTAGACCGGAAAGACTGGGAGTATTTCTGGCTTGTTGATCCACTCGACGGCACCAAAGAATTTGTGAAGAGGAATGGGGAATTTACCGTCAATATTGCCCTGGTTCATCGGGACACGCCTGTGATGGGATTCGTGTATCAGCCTGTTGGTGACCGGCTCTATTGGGGCATTGAGGGAAAAGGTGCCTGGGTTTCGACCGAAGGAGGAGAAGCTGTTCCTCTTTCCGGGGGAACTCATTATTCGGAGAAAGAGAAGGTTACCGTCGTTGCTTCGCGGTCACATATGACTCAGGAAGTTCAGGATTTCGTGGCTAATCTCGAGTCGCAGGGCAAAGAGGTGGAGTTTCTTTCGGCGGGCAGTTCTCTCAAGTTGTGTCTGGTCGCTGAGGGCGCAGCCGATGTGTATCCGCGACTTGGACCGACCATGGAATGGGATACCGGCGCGGCTCATGCAGTTGCTTTGGCTGCCGGGAGGAAAGTGATTTCACAGGAGAGCGGCGAAGCGCTGGTCTACAATAAGGAAAATCTCCTTAATCCATTTTTCTTCGTTGAATAGGGGTGAGCGCGAAAAGCAGTTTCGAATTAATTCACTCTTTGCGCTCACGATTGATGGGCTCTGTTTGATTGTTTTTCAATAGGAAGCAAAAAAACCGCGTTCCTTCGAACGCGGTTTCCTGAAAGATATTACCGGAATGGAATTTCCATCCGATGGGATTTTCGCCAGAGGACTTTACCAGGTTTTGATATTGTCGGAGTCTTCGTCTACGTCGAGGTCTGCCCCAGTGCTCCAGATCAGAATTGATTCAGGGAGTTCCTCAGCATCCGTCTTAGTATCCCAGTTTGGAGTCTCCACGCGGCTGTTATAATCCAGGTCGAGGAAGATGCGGTAGTAGTTTTGGTAAGGGTCAACCAAGACACCACCACCACCGGATTGGAGAACAACACCTTTGCGGTAAGTGCTGTCTGTATTTTCTTTCCGGCCCGCTCTTTTCGCCTGTTTTCCGGTAAAGAAAGCGATACGGCGCGGGTTCAATCCGCCTCGTTCCCCTTCCGCGTCAGAACCGAGTAGCACATCCATCACAACTTCATCAGAGTAAAGGATCTCTCCTTCTTCAACATTTGAGTCGACAGGATACTTACGATATTCGGTGAAGTAAGCTGAAATAGCGTTCTTCAAATTGTAGGCGGTATTCTGGGCATTGGCCTCTTCCGCTTTGCGAAGGGCTCCTGTTGCTGCGGGAAACATCAGTCCCGCCAGAATTCCAATGATGCTGATGACAACCAGCAATTCGAGCAGCGTGAAAGCGGCCCGCGAAGTTTCTTTCGTATTGAGACGTGCGATTTTCATAGTTTGGCGCATGTTAACGGTGATTATAATTAAAAGACGAGAATTTTTTTCTCTCAGAGGGGCTTTTTCTAATGCAATTACAATGTAAACACATTGCCCCGTCTCTCGTCCAGCCTTTTTTGGCATTTTTTTAAAGCATTTCATTTTGAAGAAGAAATTTGTAAAACAACTTCGCGCCCACTTTAAGAAGCCGGGCTTCCAACCTTCCAACAAGTCTGAACTGTCTCGACTGCTCAGTGTCCGCACAAAAGACCGTGCTGATTTCAGGCGAGCTCTCGCCGAGCTGGTCACTCGCGGTGAAATTGTCCAAGGCAAAAAAGCCAAATTTCGTCTCGTCGACTTACCAGGAGTCAGCAATCAAGCGC
>CAJXQE010000079.1 GCA_913058215.1 uncultured Verrucomicrobiales bacterium | reverse complement strand
CGAGATCAGCCTCGGTCTCGTGGGCTCGGAGATGTGTATAAGAGACAGACCATTACGTATTCGAACCAGCCTTTTGCGACCAGTTTGCTGTCACTGCCCTTCAGAATTTCGAAGTTTACTTTCACATTCGCTTTTTCAATCTTGTCGACATGGGTGCGGACCAGTGAGGTGTCCCCGATTCTCAAAGGGCGCTTGTGTTCCATATAGGATGCTTTGACCACCCAGCTGAGATCCCGACTGATAAAGTCATCCATCGACATTTTATAACAGCGCTCCATCTGCTCGTACCTCGCAGCGAGAACATAATCAAAATAGCGCGAATTGTGAACGTGCTGATTCATGTCGATGTCATCAGGACGAACGGGAATGACAGTTTCGAAGGTGGAGAATTCGCTCATTGATCAGATTTGGATATTCCCAAAAACCTACAGCGAAAGATGGATTGTGAAGGGTGAACTTTTCATTTTTCACGATCACGAAGGCCATGGGCATGGGCGCGGGGGCTTGAGATGATGAGCCAGTGACTGAATGCGGTGAATCTGAATTCAATCAGACGCATTGGCAGAAGGTCTGGCGAATCCAATCGAGGTGTCACGCCGGGAGCAATGCAGGCAATAGAATGTAGGATTTCGCCGCGATGAATCGTCCCCCGGTCTCGACGAAACCTTCCCCCTGCCGGGATCGAGTTTGAATAATCCTCTACCAGTAAACGTCATGAACAATATGAACTGCCTCCACTTTCAAAGTATCCGACTGTCAAAAAAGTTAGCGATAGTCCTTTTTGCGACTCTGGCTCTCCCTTTGGCCACCACCTTCGCTCAAGTAAAGATTGAAGCGAAGTCTTCAAGCTCTCTCGACATTGATGGCGGCGGAACGATCGCGCCTGTCAATTCACCTCCGGCCGCTTTGAACAACGGTTTCAGTGGAAAATCGAGTATTTCGAGAGTGAATGTTCCCACTTCTACAGCCGGTAAAGGACAAGTGACGAGCCGGGATACGCCCCTTGCCCGTAAGCAGCCCGGTCAGCCTGTTGCCGCTACTCAGCGAGTCGCTCCAAACCAGCCGCGAATTGATCCGAAGAAAATGAAGCGGATGGCCGAGCTTCGTCGCGAATTAAATATCTCGGACGCTGCGATGAAAGCCAGATTGGCGATGCCTGCGGACGATCTTTTCCTGCCTGAAGCAGACACAACGATCAATGAGTTTTCCGAGCCGATCTTGAAGAAAATCGCGGAGTATCTCGAATTGAGTGATAAAAAGAACGTCACCGTGAAAGGTTTCTACGTCGCAGGAGAGAGCACCAAAGAACTCTCATGGGCAAGGTCTCTTTCCCTGATCGAGTGGATGTCTAAAAACAGCAAGCTGGATCTCGAGAACTTTAAAGCAGCCGGACCTCAGCCTGAGACACAGGCAAGCGTAAAGAAAAATTCCAACGAACTGGCTGATACAGAATTTATTAATCGGATTGAACTGCACCTCGAGTAAGTGCAAAGATCAGGTATGCCTTTGCACCTAACCTTTGTCGTATTTATTCTAGCAAGCTCTGCAGCCATTTTGAACGTTCACGGGGAAGTGAAAGGATACCCGCCGGGGGTGGAGGAAATTTCCTTCGTCTCTTCGGGGGATCAGACTTCGCAGCCGGCCTTGTTCTGGAAGCCTGAAAAATCGAAGTCTGGTAAAGTGCCTCTTCTCGTGGGGCTTCATACCTGGTCGGGAGATTACACTCAGGCCGGTGGTGAGGCAGTCTACGCCCGATGGTGTCAGCAGCTTGGCTGGGCATTTATCCATCCGAATTTCCGCGGTCGGAATCGCAGCCCGGAATCAATGGGCTCGGATTTGGGGGTGGCGGATATCGCATCCTGTGTCGAGTGGGCAAAAGAAAATGCCGAAATCGACGAGACCCGGATTTACGCGATCGGAGTTTCCGGAGGCGGCCATGCCTCGATGCTGGTGGCAGCGAAATTGCCGGAAATCTGGGCGGGCGTCAGTGCCTGGTGCGGGATTTCCGATATAGCTGCCTGGCATCGGGAGACATCTGAAGCGGGTCGAGCCAATTATGCGAAAGACATTGAAAGCGCCCTCGGAGGGAAGCCCGGGGATTCAGAAAAAATCGATAAGTCGGCCTGGAACCGCTCCCCTTTGAGCGCGCTCGCGAATGCGAAAGGCGTAGCACTGGATATCAACCACGGAGTGAATGACGGACGGGAGGGGAGTGTGCCTTTCACCCACTCGCTTCACGCCTGGAACGCGGTCGTGGAAAAGAGCGAGAGAATGAAGGGTGGCCCGATTGACGCGTTTTACGGGACACAGAGAGTCCCTGCTGAGCTTTCCGCTTTCGAAGTCGAAGACCCGGTCCCGCTTTTTGGTGAGAAACAGCCCTTGTTCCGGAAAACTTCAGGAAACACCCGGGTCACCATTTTTAATGGTGGTCACGAAATCGTCCACATTGCCGCACTCAACTGGTTGGCGGCTCAGAAAAAAGGGCAGCCTGTGGTTTGGGAGAATCCCAATCCAGTGAAATTAAAAACCGCTTCCGGAGAGTCCGAAAGCGGTAAATAGAGAGGCAGAAAGAAGTCCTGCCAGCACGTGGCCTGTCGGCCTATCGCACGAGGCGGTTGATCCGATGGTCGCGACCACGCTCAAGCGGATCCGCGGCAGGCTTGGCTGCTTTCTTTTTCGCAGCTGCCTTGTACTGCCGCTTGTCCGTGATCATTCCGAATTCAATCGGACCAGATTGACTATCATATTCGATGATCGCAGGATCAGGACGGTAGGGCTCGGGTTCATCGCGGATTTTTGCGCCGTCGGCGAGCCATCCGGGCACACCTCCCATATCCAATTCGTTCTGACAACTGGTCAGAGCGAAGGCAGAGGTCGCAAAGGCGGAGAAAAGAAGGAGTCGATTCATGTGAATGAGTTGAGTAATTTTGAGTCGCGAAAGGTCGCGCGCGAAAGTAGACGAAAAAAATCAGATTTCTATACGAAAAAAGTGTCTTCGTCTGAATAAGGGGGCGCGCAACAGCAGAGAAAACGCAGCCCTTTACTGCTATCGGCAGTGATTTGGTGCCAGGAACCGGCCGGAATTAGAATGGCGTCCCCTGTTGTGACTTTGCTCAATTCACCTCCGATTTCCATGGTTCCCTCGCCTTCGAGGATAAAATAGAACTCTTCACTGGCCTTGTGGTAGTGGCGTTCGGTATATCCTCCCTGTTGCAGACCGGCTTCAGCAAGGCTCTGATTCTGAACCGGGGCGTTAGTATTATCGAGAATACTGCGAATAGTGGAGCCGTCTTTTGTCGTAAAAGGTGGCTGTTCTGCGATTTGATTGATCGTCATCTTTGGTTAGGTTGCTCTTTCGCTCAGTGTAGAGCAGGTTTGTGTAGGGGCAAAGAATTCACACCATTTCCAGAACAGTTATGAGCAGCGATACAGAGGAATTTTTCGAAGAGCCGACTTCCGGGAAGAAAGCAGGGAACTCCAAAAAGAGCGCAAAGCGAGGCTGCGTAAGGCTCATTATCCTGATGGTTCTCTGCAGCATCGCCTTTGCAGTGCTGTGTGTGCTCTTGATCGATGTGACCAATTCGGGCGGAAAGATCAAGAGGGCTATAGCGGGGATGCTCGATATCAAACCTGATCCTGTGGCGATCCCCAAGCCGGAAGTCAAAGTGGTCGAGAAAATTGTCGAGGTTCCTGTGGAAAAGATCGTCGAGAAAATTGTCGAGGTCGAAAAAGATCGCCCAATGCCTTCGAGTTACGTGCCCTGGCAAACCATCGATACCGCCAAAATGTGGAACGGGATCAATGTGACCACCAAGGTGAATGAGGTGAAAGGGCAAACCGCCAGCCTCGAGCGGGAAAAAGAGGATAGCTACCAAATCAAAATGGAGCTCAATATTTCAGTCCCTCAACCGAATGACTCGGTCGGAGCGCTGGGATCACTCAATGCGAATCTTCCCCTGATGTTCAAGGATTTCTCAACCCTGGTGGAAAATGCAAAAGTATCTCCTTTTTATCATCATATTTACGAGCTGAAGACCGACTTCATCCAGAAAAATGTTACGCGCCTGGACCGGGTTCTTTCACGGCACAATCTTTATGACTGCGAGACGATCCTCGAAATTGAGCATCCGGATACCAAGAGAAAGGCTCTTTTGATTCAGGGGGAAATGGACGTGGTGGCGGATGGCTCTGACGGGGACAGGGTGCCGACGCTCAGTGATTACATTTCGATGTCGGATTACTACCAGCCCTTTACCAGTTACGGCTGGTCCAAGAAGACCAACACGCCCAACCCGCTTCTCGAGCGTTGGGAAACCAAGCTTAAAGAATACGAGACGGAGTTTGCCATCAAAGGGCTCAGCATTGAACGGAACCGTGAACTTCGCGAGGGGATCGATAAATACAAAGCCGGTGTCACTGACATGAAAGGGCGCAGTTTCCTCATCGCGGAGATGGACCCGTTTATCGTGGTTCCGCTTTCGTTCCTCGGGCGAAAAGATGAGAACGAATTCGGTCCGGCGATCGGAGACTACGCTGTCGTCGTTTACGGAGACAAGTTGTATCCGGCCATCGCAGGCGATGCCGGCCCCAGTTACAAAATGGGGGAAGCTTCCCTGAGAATTGCCAAGGCTTTGAACGAAAAGGCCTCGCCTTATAATCGGCCGGTTAGTGATTTGCATGTGACCTACCTCCTGTTCCCGAATTCGGCAGATGAGAAAAAAGGCCCGCCGAATCTGGAAGAGTGGCATGCAAAGTGTTCGACTTTTCTTGAGGAGCTCGGCGGAATTAACGAGGGCTTTGAACTTCATCAGTGGGAAGATCTGATCGCCAAGCTCAATACTGAGAAAGAAGCCGCGAAAAAAGCGGAAGAGGAAGCAGCAGAAAAAGCAAAGGCTGCGGCTGAATCGGAACCTTCTACAGAAGACGATGCAGACGCCCCTGATCCTGCTCCGGCTGAGGGTAAAACAGAGCCGGGCACACCTGACTCCGATGCCGCACCTGATTCTCCGGAAGCTGAAGGAGGCGCCGGTTCAGCCGATGCGGCTGCCGACAATTGAGCGAATCATCTTCGCCTGATATAGGCACAGTTCGAATTACATTCTGTGCCGAAGGGGTTCGCGCCTTTGCTGCAGGAATTATTGAGACTGCCCTTGCGACCTTCGCCATTCTCATCGCGGTCACTCAATTTGATTCGAGCCCGGGAATTAAGGCGACGATCATTGGGAGCCAGGCATTCGGATTGATCGGATCGCTTTTCCTCGTTCCTCGGATTATGCGGCTGAGTGTCCGGCCAAGTCGCGCTGCAGCCATTATCAATGCGCTGAGTATGGCGGGATTCGTTGTTGCGGCTCTGAACCCGGCCAGCGAAATCTGTTTTGTCGCTGGTGTTAGTATCGGCCTCGGGGTTGCCGGTCTGGCGATGCCCTTGCAGACTCATTACCTTCGGCAAAATTATCCGAAGAACTCCAGGGGAAGGCTCTTTTCGGTAAATGTATTTATCCGGGCCCTCACGGCAATGCTTGCGAGCTGGCTGTTTGGTATCTACCTCGATCGGGACGCGCAGAATTACGAAACCCTCCTCTGGGTATTAGCCGCTGCTGCGGGATTGTCTGCAGCCAGTCAGTGGATGATTCCCTCACAGCCATTTCAACAGGGTGCCATAAAGAACCGGCCGTCGGTGATGCGATCGATGAAGTGGCTCGAACAGGATCGAGTATTTGCGAGGGTGATCGTCGCCTTAATGGTGATGGGGATCGGAGTGTTGGCAGCGAATGCTTTGCGGGTGGATTACCTGGTGAATCCCGACCATGGACTCGCTTTCGATGTGGTTACCGTGAGCCTCATTACCGGAATTGTCCCCTCGATAACCCGCCTGCTTTCGACCTACTTCTGGGGATGGCTCTTTGACAGAATGAATTTTTTCCGGCTCCGTCTCATTGTGAATGCCGTCTTCTTTTCCGGCATCATTCTCTATTTCTCCACCGGATTGATCCCCGCCATTATAATCGGCTCGGCACTTTTCGGGCTCGCTCGCGGGGGAGGGGAAATCCTCTTCAATCTATTCGTGACAAAACTGGCGGCACCGGATCATGTCGCTGAGTACATGACGGTGCACACCTTCTTTGCCGGGCTCAGAATTCTTTCCGCACCCTTCATCGGGTTCTTCCTCGTCACCTATGCCGGAATCTCGACGATGATGGGATTCAGCCTTGCCTTTATTGCCGCCACCTTTTTTATCCTCTGGCCTCTATTGGGAAAGAGAACTGAAAGTCAACACGCCTAGAGTTCATTTTGGATTCGGTTCTCATTCGGTTCTCAGCTGGTGAAGTGATACCCGTAAAACCATGGCCTCAATATTTCCGAAGAATTTCCGAACGTCGACGCCCCGGGCAGCTGCAGGTTTAAACACCGGGAGTGGATGCCGCTGTTATGGAATGCGGAGGAGGGAAATCCTAAGGTGAGCAATACGGCAGGGCTTTTCCGGAGAGAGAACTTTCAAAGGAAGTAAGAAGGTGGAGGAAATTGAAAAATGTCGGATGACCCCTAAATTTTCGGATGACCCCTAAATTTGCACAAATTCGAACAACGCAGTTAGGCTTTTCGAGGCTGTTCCGGAGAGAGAGCTTTCAACGGAAGTGAGAAGGTGGAGAAAATTGAAAAATGTCGGATGACCCATAAATCGGTGATGCAAAGTTACTTCTGATACTGTCAATGTCTGGTTTAGAGGCTCCTTTGTTCTCGATCAAAATTGGACGGGGGTAACAGGACACATGGTCGAATTTTTTTATCTTTTCAATCCAGCGCTTATAGGCAAATTAATAACAGTGCTCATGATTTTTAAGAACAATAGGTTGGTAAACTGTGTCTGTCCGTCTGTGTTGGGTATTTGTTTTTTTATCTTTCTAACTCATTGCAACTCAAAACCGGATCTTCGTATATCTCCAAATGGGCGATTTTCGATTCGATATATTGATGAATCGCATGCTATTCTTCGTCGTCAGGATGTGTTTGCTTTGGTTAAGGCCAGCTATGAGGGGAGGGATCTTTCTGATTGGTCAACCGGTGATAAGGTTGAAATAAATATTGTTAGCGATGTAGTAAATTTGTTTTTTGATGAGAGTATTCCTGGGTTTTTTGTCGAATATCTGAAATATGACGGCTCGTCAGGATTCCATGCCGTCGATCAAATGGGGGGTAAAAATTATGAACAGTTTGGTGAGGTTTCGCAACTGTACGAAAAGAATCATTTAAAGTATTCGGATATGATCCCGATTGATGATTTCTTAAGCGATGGAACCACGTTTTCAGACCGCTATGTTCAATGAAAATGGAATTTACAAATTTGCGCGGACAGGCAATTACACCCGAGAATTAGGGGTCATCCGGCATTTTTCAATAATTGACCTCTCAATGTGGAAAGGCAATCCCTTCCAATGCCTCGTGTTGCCCGGATTCAAAATGAAAGCGGCATCTATCATATCCTGGCGATGCTCTAAAACCTTGCCCCTACGGAGTCTCGACAGGCCGCCCTTCTTTCAGGGCGCAAGCGATCGCGATACGCTAACTTTGACGCAGCAGCCCGACCAGATACCGGATTTCACCGTCCACCTGGTCTGCGTCGGTGACGGTGAGGCCGACCTCGTGACGCAGGACATCGCCGAATTCCCGGCGGAGTTCGAGGGCGGCTTGTTGCACTGCACCCTCGGTAGATCCGAGATCCGCGGCGATGTTCGCGTAGGGTTCCGTTCCTTCGCCGGTAAACAACCCGCGCAATTTCAGAAAGTGCGCTTCCCGTCCCCTATCCCTGAGGCGCTCGCCTAACTTCTCCAGGGCATTGTCAAAGAGCGTTCGCGCCCACCGACGGTCGAACGCTTCCTCCGGCGAGTCAACGATGCCACTTTCAGCGCAGGTCATTTCTTCAATTTCGTGCAGCGGAATCACCGGCTCATCCCCGCCGCGCTTTTGAGCGGTAGCCGCCCGGTGCTGGTCGGTGCGCCAGTTCTGCAAGGAGGTGAGCAGGAACGACCGAAACCGGCCACTACCCCGCTCGATATCGCGCAAAAACTCGCGGTTCAGCATGTGGGCAAAGAAGCCCTGAATGGTATCAGCCGCTGTGTCGTGATCCAGTTCTTTGCGGCGCAGGAATACATAGAGCGGCTTCCAATAGGCGCGCGCGAGCTTTTCCCAGGCTGCATGGGCCGACGATCCTTCACCATCGTCCTGCAGTAGGGCCGACCAGGGAGTGGCGGGAAAGGTGCCGCCGCCTGAACGCATCGATTCAAAGGTTTCGCCACCGTTGTCGGAATCCGTGCTGATCCTTCAGTGTTAGCTTTTAGGGGCGGCTAGGCAACAATTTCTTGTGAATCAATCCGATACGAAGTTCCTCGCAAGGACCGGACGGACGAAAAAAAAGGCGCGGCGTGCTCTTTTTTCCCTGATCTTTGCTGTAAGATTGCGTAGAAGCCTATGGCGATGACAGACGAACCATCAACAAGCCCTCCATCCTGCGCCAGCTGCGGTGCTCCATTGGAACCGGATGGCGCGTGCCTGGCCTGCGTGTTTGAAAGCGCCCTCACTGGCGGCACCGGCAGTCAGGAAGAGGAATCCGGCATGGCGTCCGGGGGCGGGTTCGGGGATTTCGCGCCTCCAGCGGTTGGCGTCTTTGGGAAGTACCGGCTGAACAAGGAATTGGGCTCAGGCGGCATGGGCGTGATCTGGGAGGCAGAGGACACCAGCCTGCACCGCACGGTCGCAATCAAAATGATCCGCGGATTTGCCTTTTCCAGCGCGGGGGACCGACAGCGATTCCAGCGCGAGGCAACTGCGGTCGCGCAGCTCGACCATCCAAACATCGTCCCCATTTACGAAGTCGGAGAGATTGAAGGCCAGCCTTACTTTGCGATGAAGCGGCTCGCGGGCGGCACCCTTTCCGCGCGATTGGTAAACGGCGCGATGGATCAGCGCGAAGCGGCCGTAGTCATGCAGAAACTTGCAGGTGCCATCGCCCACGCCCACGAACGCGGCGTCCTCCACCGTGATCTGAAGCCGGACAATGTGCTTTTCGACAAGTCCGGCGAGCCGTACCTGACCGATTTCGGATTGGCGAAAATGTTGGACGATGGGGACGGGCTCACCTTGACCACCGCCCACGTTGGCACCCCGCACTACATGTCGCCGGAGCAGGCGCGAGGGCGCGCTAAGGACATCACCGCAGCGAGCGACGTTTGGGGCGCGGGTGCGCTTCTGTTTCACATGCTGACCGGGGGGACGCCATTTACCGGCGATAGTTCGGGCGAAATCTTCCACAACGTGGCGAACGAAAAGCCGCGTTCCATGGATGACGCAGTTCCCGCCGTGGACAAGGATCTGCGAACCCTCTGCTTGCGCTGTCTTGAAAGGGATCCCGGGAAGCGGCTGCCAAGCGCGGAAGTTCTGGCCGATGAACTGGCCC
Organism: uncultured Verrucomicrobiales bacterium; assembly: GCA_913058215.1. Taxonomy (GTDB): domain Bacteria; phylum Verrucomicrobiota; class Verrucomicrobiia; order Verrucomicrobiales; family DEV007; genus Arctic95D-9. The sequence goes on along the minus strand of CAJXQE010000079.1, from coordinate 14,761 downwards.
GCTGGCTGGACGGCCGCTCCATCGAGACAAAGTCAACGAAAGCCCGCCACCGGCCACTTCGCACAGTCGCCCTTCTCATCGGTTTGCTGGTAATCGGCGGCTTGGTGGCGTTCCTGAAGAACTCGGGAGACAAACAAGACGAAGGGAACTCTCCGTCTGTAGTCGCGACCAAAGACAAGCCCTACGAGAACAGCCTCGGCATGAAATTCGTCCCCGTGCCGATCACCGGCGGCCCGAGCGATGGAAAACGTGTCCTGTTCAGCATTTGGGAAACGCGGGTGGAAGACTACAAAGCCTTCATCAAAACAGATCGTACCCGTGAATGGCACGATGCTGATTACATACAAACAGACGATCATCCTGCGGTGATAGTGAGCTGGGACGATGCACAGGCTTTTTGCCAATGGTTGACGAAGGAGGATCGGAAGGACGGCAAGTTGGGGAAAGATGAGCATTACCGTCTGCCGACCGACCACGAGTGGACTTGTGCAGCGGGACTGGGGAGAGAAGAGGATGCTGACGTAATGCCCTGGGCAAAGGACGGAAAGATCGCCGACATCTATCCCCGGGGTAAAAAGTTTCCGCCACCGAAAAGCGCGGGGAACTATTACGGGGAGGAATGCAAGCGTAATCCTATCGATGATTGGACCTCAATCGAAGGCTACGACGATGGATTTGATCGAACGGCCCCGGTGGGGAGTTTCGAGGCGAACAAGTATGGACTTTTTGATATGGGCGGCAACGTTTGGGAATGGTGTGAAGACTGGTTTTCAATAGAAGAGGAAAGGCGCGTGTTGCGCGGTGCGTCGTGGCACAACAGCAAGGAGAACGATCTTCGCTCTTCTCGCCGCAACAACGCCATTCCAAGCGTTCATTACAACAACTTCGGGTTCCGGGTGGTCGTCGCTGGTGGTGGCGAGGAGCAAAGCCCACCGAAGCCCCTTGCAGCGAAAGCGGGCGGAGCTCTTGATGTCGCTTCAGCTGACGTCGCAATTGTAGTCCTTGAAGGCGAACGCCGACATCACAAGGGCAGTGATCATGGCGTGGAAATTCACGTCAAGTTTCAAACCGAAGGGAGTGAAATTTTGGAAAATGCGAAGAAAATGGATTTCGCGTTTCTGAAAAATAATAGCCTTCTCGAACCTGTATCGTACCGGGGCTGGTGGGGTACGCCTCAAGCAACAAAAAGCGATTTTCGCGCGATCCATTTTACGCGGGACGTGACGAGTGAGGACACAATTTGGGGAGTGCGTTCGAAATTACCAACTTGCTGGGATGGCCCCATCGTAATTACGACAGGTGACAAAGAAGACGATTCGTTTTTTCGGGCGGATAATAAACAGGTGCTCCTTTCTCGATCGGGTAAAATGCTCCAGCTTGAAACGAATCAACACGAAGACGAGCTTGGCATCGCTAATGGGTCGATTTATCTTTCGGATCGGGGATGGCTGGAGCTGTGCTGGATGGGTGAAAAAGGCAGTTTAATCGGTTCTCATAAAAGTTATTATTTGCCCGCGGGTACGACTTTGCAGGATCTCGGCCTTCGTCCCGGGACTTCAAAGAGTTGGGAAGATGATGTGTTCGGTAGAATTACACTCATGATTCAACCCGATACAGATCCTGAAATCTAGAGCGGGGCAGGGTTATTCTGCGCCCTGAACGAACGATCAAAAATCCCCGGGACTTTCGGATCGTGCTTCAAGGGGAAACTGCCGCGGGACGGCCTTTGCCTGAGGTGGTCACCTCAAAGCGTCCGGTGAGACGTCCGCCATTTCCGGAAAGGAAAACGCTGCCATCTTATAGGGCCAATGGAAAATCGAGAGGACGGATGAACGCGATTCGAAAAAAGTGAAAAAAGTTTCACAATCTCCCTGATTTTTCGTCACAGAATCCGTGTTAAGGTTTGCAAGGCCTCCCTTTGGGAGCCCCACAGAAAAACCAAAATTGAAATCAAAAAGATATGAAAAAAGGTATAGCATTTATTATCGGGCTCTCCGCCATGTTTGCGGTGAGTGCCTTTGCTGATCATCCAAGCAAAGATGAAATTCTGAAAGCTGCCCGACCAGGATGGGAAGGTAGGGTAGCCTTTAAGGACGGTCAGTGGAAGGGAGGAACTCATACTTATAATCTGATGATCCAAGGGGCGTCTGATACCTCTGAAAAGTATGTTGTTAGTCTCTATGCATATAATGAAAGGCGGGGGACTGATGTCGCTTCCACATTCAATCATAGTGGAAATGATCCCAGTCAGGAACTCGGGGTTGCGGTAAGAGACAGTTATGGAGGGTTTTGGATCTTTAGGTTCTACAGTCTCGACAAAGTGGGTTACCAGTATTGGCCAGACGAAGAAGCACGTACCAAAGAAGGAAAAGCTGCCCTTACCACGGGGACCTTCAAACGCAGCAATTGAATAGTCGGACAATCTACACCAAACTCCCTGGTCAACTATTGAGCAGGGAGGGTTTCGAAACGCTGCGATCGAGAGCTCGCAGCGTTTTGTTTTTGTGAGGTCTCCCCAATGACCGGAGCATTCTTGGTAAAGTTCAGCCAGAGTTGACGTGTCCCCGCCCCCTGGAACTGAACTCGGCGGCCTTTGCCATCGGTTTGCTACCCAACCCGTGGTGGCCGTGGTCACATCAACGCGTCGGAGTGGCGTCCAGCCTTGAGGTGATTTCGGGCGCTGGATTCAAAGACGTCGCAAGCATCGTCTTCGTTCCCAACAAGGAGAGTGATATCGGTCTCTTGGTCCAGAGGGAAATCGAGAGGACGGATGAACGCGTTCCGAAAAAAAATGACAAAATGTTTCCCAAGGTGAAAAAAGTTTCACAATCTCCCTGATCTCTCGTCACGGAATCCGTGGAAAGGGGTATGGGACTCCCATAAACAACACAAGCAATAAAAATATGAAAAATAGAATGAACAGAAAACTCGCCACGGGAATCCTCGCGCTCACAGCACTGTTTGTAGGCAGTTCAACAGCTGCTGAGATCTTAGAAGACGGAACTTACTTTTTAGAAGACGGAGTTTACGTGTTCTCGATTGAGGCCGGGGGAGGCCACCTAAGACCTTGCCAAGTCACAAGGCAGGAAGGCAAAGGTGACTTGGGGGATGGGATTTACACCATTGAATGGTTGGGCAGTGATAAAGATGCGGGGAACTTGTACGCGGAGAATACCAGCGTCGGAACTAGTGTCTCAGGGAATAAGACCAAATCAACAAAGTGGGTTCTTCACAAGGGCTCGAAGGGTTGGGGAATCATGCTGGCGGGAACTGAGGAAAACGCAGTAACTCTTACAAATTTAAATCCTCTAACATTTGTGCTGCAGAGAAATCAGGGTGTTACAAATCAATTATGGAAAATTAAATAGCAATAATTTGCTAGAAAATCCTTTTCCTGATCCCGGTGTCCTGAGTGCTGGGGGGCAACAGGAGGAAAGGGGTCAATAGGAGGAAGGCAGTAAATTCCTTTCATTGACCCGCATGGCCTGAAGTACTGCTTCTGGCTCTCGGGTGTTCCTCCACATTATTCGATTCTTACTTTAAGCGCCGTGTGCGAGGCCAAAGGCTCCTACACACGGCGTATTCCTTCTGGGATTGCCTCCTTTTCTGACGGCGAATTCGTCAAACTCTTCGAAACAAATACGAAGGAGCTGTCTATCCCATCACCGCAAAGGGTGAGCGCAGGGAAGGGGTTACGATCGGGCCCTCCGACGAAATCAAACCCGGCAAACCGCTCTCGTTTGGCGACAGAATTCATCTGCGGACCCGACTCGAAGATCTGCCGATTTCCCGTGAGTTTGCTGCAAGCCAGAAAACCGACTGGTGGATTGTTCGATCCCCTCACAGCAAGGCAGGTTCCGCGCAAGCCGGAAATATCATCTGCTCAAAACAGCCCTTGCGTGCAGCAGACACCACAGCGTGTCCAGCATCGGGGCCTTCACCCGCCTCGGATTCGAAGACATCTTGACCCTCGCTTTCGTTTCCAACAAGGAGAGTGACATCGATCCATCGGGCCAAAGAAAAATCGAGAGGTCGGAGAACGCGTTTCGAAAAAAGTGAAAAAAAGATTCAAAAATAAAAAAAAGTTTCACAATCTTCCTGATCTCTTCTCACAGAATCCGTGGAAAGGGGTGTATCGGCTCCTTTTTGGGATCCGCACAGAAAACAACAAAATAAAACAACATGAAAAACCTAATAAGAAAAATCGTATTCACCACGGCATTGCTTGCAATCTGTAACTCCGTTTATGCTCAACAGCCGGAAGATCTCAGTGGGACCTATGCGATTAAAGCGAATTCGAACGACAAAGCCGCGGGGACACATCTAAGTATCTGGACTTATGGTGAAGTTGTATCGTATAAAGGAGGCGAAACGAAATGGACAATAAAGAAGGTAGGCGACGACGGGGATAAGCGCCTATACACGCTTGAGCAAAAGGGTAAATATCTATCCGTAAAAGATGGAACCAAGATCATCTCTTCCGATAAGCCCGGTCAATGGATTGTGTGGAAGGCCAGTAATGGATATGCAATCATGTGGTATGAGGATGCAACTAAAGGGGCCAATGCCTTGAGTCTAATCAAAACTGCTTCTGGATACGCTACGAGAGACGGTCATGCCCATTATCTCGTAAACCTGGCAAGAAATAATGCGGGGGGGAAAGGAAATTCTCATCAGGTTTGGGAGCTCACCAAAAAAGATTAGAGGGATCAGTGTAGTTCCCGTCTCCTTGCCTGTTACCGTGTGATTTAAGCTTTGGTTCAGGTGTGCGGGTGCTCCACAAAACTCAATTTTAACTTTATGCGCTGTGTGTTGGGCCGCAGAGGCTCCACACACGGCGCATTCCTTATGCGATAAACTCCGCTTATACCTCTGCGATTCGTTTTCCCATGAGCACGGAACTCGAATGGAGAATGAAGATTCGAGATTCGTAGCATGTCTCTTGAATAAATGTCCATTGATAAGCCGATTCCAATCAGGCGGTCGGGGAAGAGTTTTTTTCGAAAGCGACCCGGGAATTGCTGGCAGTCGGGCAAAGCGACTGAAAGAAATCGCGGGTTCTCATCTCCGACTCTGTATGTTATCCTGGGGATCCAACCCACGTATGAAAACCCATCTCTTCTGTCTTTTCGCGCTTGCTGCCGTCCTGATTCCGACTTCGTCGTTTGGCGACATCCCACCGCCCCGGAAACCGGAACGCCCCGGGGGAAAACTTAACCTTCTAATTATCGACGGGCAGAACAACCACGCATGGAAGGAGACAAGCCCGGTGTTGAAATCTATTTTCGAAAACTCGGGATGGTTCAAGGTGAATGTGTCCACGAGTCCACCCGCACTTCCCGGGGCGCCGCGCATGCCTAAGGGGGACGATTCTGCAAAGCTCGACGCCTATAAGAAAGAACATGCGAAATGGCAGGCCGACGTGGAGAAGGCGAAGCGAATGAACCAGATCGCCTGGAATTCCTGGAGACCGGCATTCAGCAACTACGACGTCGTGGTTTCGAACTACAACGGGGAACTCTGGCCCAAAGCGATTCAGGAACAGTTTGAGGCATATGTTAGCGGCGGGGGAGGTTTTGTCGCGGTTCATGCCGCCAATAATTCCTTTCCGCAATGGAAAGCCTACAATGAAATGATCGGGGTAGGCGGTTGGGGAGGGCGTTCCGAATTGTCAGGCCCCTACCTCCGATTGCGGGAAGACCGGTTCGTCAATGACATGACACCCGGTCGCGGTGGTTCACATGGTGCGCGTCATGAGTTTCATGTGGAAACGCGTGCTCCGGAGCATCCCATCATGAAGGGGATGCTCCCCAAGTGGCTTCACATGGAAGACGAGCTTTACGATCGGCTTCGGGGGCCTGCGAAAAATGTCACGGTTCTCGCGTCCGCATTCTCGGATCTATCCACGAAAGGGTCCGGCGAGCACGAGCCGATCCTGATGACAATCTCCTACGGAAGTGGAAGAGTTTTTCACACCACCCTGGGGCATTCCACGGTTTCGATGGGAAGCCCTGGATTTCGGGTCACTCTGATTCGAGGTGCCGAATGGGCAGCGAAAGGATCGGTTACGTTTCCGGCGAAAGGTCTTTGAGGGAAGCTGTATCCGGTCCCTTCGTCATCTCGGGCAACATTGACACTGGCTCTGGATTCGTCCGATTCCCGTGGCATGCAGGGAAAACGGATGGTGTTGGCTGCGGGGGTCTGGCCGGGTTGTGCCATGCCCCGATTTCAGGGGAGGAAACAGCGAGTGAATCAGGTTTGTGAATGGCAGGGCCACCGGGGCTGTGAGAACACGTAGCTCCCCTGATGCAATTCGCTCCCTTGAATGCTGAACTGAAACCTCCTTACTCTTTCAACAGTTTAGGCTCGACGATCTCGCCCTTCTTTCGCTTCGCCTCGAATTCCGCTTTCGCGGCACTCACGTAAGGATTTGGCGGCCGCGTGCTCACCGGGAGATTGCGGCGCCGACTTACTTCTCCGGGAGGATAGTTCTTTTCGAGATAGGTGAGAATTTGCTCCTCGATTTCCGGAGCGAGCGGCCACAGTCCCTGTTTCTCCTGCATCCAGTCAATCAGCGAAGCCCAGGTTGCACGGGTCGCGCCGTAGTTGGTGAATAATTTCGGTGAATGACAGACGCTGCACATGGCCTGGACAGTCTGCCAATTTTCGTCGATGACCATTCCACTGAGCGGATCGATTTCAGAAACTGCATCGTCGTCATCGGCAAGCGCGACAAGGCTCGACATCGCGAGCATTGCCACAGCGGCAATTCCCCAGTGGATTCTGCGGCAGTTGGAAGGTGAAATCTGAGTATACATGCTCCTGAGCAGCTGAATTTTAAACGGCCTGAACTGCGATGCGGTGACAGGCATTGTTCAGGTAGCCTTTAGGATTCCATCCCGGCAGAATCATCGGCTGGCTCACTCCCTTTTCGTCTGTCGCTTTAGCCCAAATTTCGTAGTAGCCGACTTTCGGAAAATTGATTCCCTCTTGTGACCAACGCTGCCACGCGAAACGGTTTGGCGCGTCTTCCAGCTTGGCTTTTTGCCAGGTGCTCCCGAAATCGATGGAGGTGTGAACTTCTTTGACCTTCAATTCACCGGCCCATGCCTGTCCACGACAGGAGAAGTCCTCGCCGACAGGGGTTTCGATTCCTGACCTGGGGAAAGTAAGGAGAGATTTGACTGGCATCGCCTCGATGACGATCATGTCCTCTTCAGGAACTTCGGTTCCCGGCGCAACCGGATATTTGGGAATCCGGTAGGAGGTGCCCGTCATCTTTGCTCCGTCATGAACTTGATCGCGAACGAGAAGCTTGTAGACCCATTTCCCGGAAGTGGAGGCGGGATATCCACCTGTGATCAGTCGCAAAGGGTGGCCATTCATCCAGGGGATATCGGCATCGTTCATGGCCCATGCGATCATGGAATCTTCGTCGAGCGCCTTGGCGATGGGAACGCCGCGCGAGATTGGGTCTTTAGTAGAATCACCTGAGAGGTGGGTGTCTTTGCCGTAGTAAGCAGTGTAAACAGCCTTGTCATTGACTCCGCAGGCCTTGAGAACATCGCGCATCCGCACGCCTGTCCATTTCGGACAACCGACTGCTCCGACCGTCCACTGATTCCCCGAGGCTGGTGGCGAAAATTCACTGCGGCCATTTCCACCACATTCGATCAAAATCTGGCGGGTGATGTTCTCGAACTCTTCTTTGAGTTCCTGAATCGTAAAGGTGGTCGGCTTTTCTACTCCCGGTCCGCCGATCTCCAATGTCCAGGTCTTCGGATCGATCGCATCCACTGCGGGAGGATGTCCGTTGTTCCGCACAAAAAGATTTTCCGCCGGAGTGATCGAGTCGTCGAGCAAGTGGGGGTGTGCTTCCGCATTCACGGGGCGGTCGTTCAGAACAATGAGTCCGTCTTTACCTTCAATGGTGAAAGGCTCCGGGGTCTGGGCCAATGCTGCAGGAATGAGGCCAGCCGGGAACCGGTCTCCGAAAACGACACTTCCGCCGAGAACCGCTCCCATTGCGGTGAGGGCGTTACGGCTAAGGAATCCCCTGCGGGATAAACTCGAATCGAGCGGGTCATTTCCCCAAATGACCTGGGACGCTTTTTCTCCCAGTTCTCCGTAAAGTTCGTGAATTCCTTTTTTCTCTTTCATCGGTTTCTTATGAGTATGTCAGTGCCTGGCGAATTGTCATTTTCAAGAACGTCCACGGGGAAGAATCTATCTCAACTATCCGTCGTGAACGAGGACGGAATTGTGTATCGACTGCTCGCGGCATGGCTTTACGAAAAGTGCGTGGCAAAAACCGCGAGCCAAAAGACTTTGATTTAAAAGGGGGGGATTCCACTTTTCGAGTTTTAAATCAACTCCCGGATTGGTTTCGCATTTCCCTCGACCAGAAACTGCGGTCGGCCCTGCAAATCGTTGACGGTTGTAGAGGCGACATCAATTCCCATATTGTGATAGAGCGTCGCGAAGATCTCGGGAAAGGTTACCGGCCGGTCGACCGCTTCTCCGCCGAGGCGATCGGTTGCTCCGATGACCTGGCCGGTCTGCATGCCTCCGCCGGCCATCAATGCCATGGCCACTCGCGGCCAGTGATCGCGTCCGACTTTGTCACTGATCTTCGGCGTGCGCCCAAATTCACCCCACACCAGAACGGTGGTGTCTTTGTCCATTCCCCGTTCATGGAGATCATCGACTAAGGCGGTGATCGCTTTGTCAAAAATCGGGAAGTCTTCGTTCTCCCTTTTGAAAATTTCGTTTCCTTTGCCACCGTGCCAATCCCATTTGCTGTAGTTCACGGTGACGACCCGGGCACCGGCTTCGACCAGTCGACGGGCAGCGAGAAAACTCTGAGGGACTCGGGGCGCACCGTTTCCGTCAATTCGTTTCACATCGTCTCCGGTTCCGTATCGTTCGACCACTTTGGGATCCTCTTTGGAAAGGTCGAGCGCATCACCGAGTCTCGATGAGGTCAAAATCCCCATGGCCTGCTGGTTGAAGGTGTCGAGTCCTTCCATCATTCCGCTGGCATCGGACTCGCGGCGAAAGTGATCGATGCTTTTCAATAGATTGGTACGATCCTGTAGCCGGTCGAGTGTGATCCCCTGCAAATCCATGTCGGAGCGGGTGGGACCCATCGGCCGGAACGAAGCTTCTTTTGCTCCCAACATTCCGGGGCCGGGTTCGTTGTAGGGGCCGTGGGTGCAATCGTAGCACATGCTTACAAAGGGAGGAGCCTGCTTGTGGACCGGACCTTGAAGTGCGCCAACAACACTTCCGAAAGGGGCGAATCCACCTTGCGGAGCCGGGGCGTCCTGAGGCTTCCGTCCGGTGTAACATTGAAAAGCGTCGTGTCCGCCCTGAGCGCCGACGAGTGATCGGATAATGGCGAACTTATCCATCCGCTCCGCCATCATCGGGAACTTTTCACAGATCTCGATGCCGTCGACATTGGTCCCGATCGGACGGTGCGGTCCTGCATACTGAGACGGAGCGTCCGGTTTCAGATCAAACATGTCCTGATGCGGCGGACCGCCTACCAGGTAAATCAGGATGACCGATTTGTGGGAGCTTCCGATACCGGCCTGCGCTTCCAGCGAGAGGAGATTGGGTAAAGTCAGGCCAAGACCTGAAGCCGCCGTGCCCAGTCCCCCCACTTTCAGAAAATTACGACGATTGATACCGTCGCAGAATTGTTTGCGCGAAGCGGATCGCTTTTCACCGGGTGCAAAGATCTTCAGCATCGCTAAGAAAATGCTATATCGGCAATCAATTGGCAATCAATGGGGAGAGCGGGTTCGCGTGATTGCGATCAGACCCGGGGAGCGTTTGTTCCCGGAAGTTGCGGGCGAGGATCCCTGAGAGAATTTCCCAAACCAGTGAGTCTCGCTCTACCCACACCTACGTGATGGTGTTGGTCATTCATTTTGACTCAACAGGGGCGAACATTGAGGGTTGAGCTTTGTGTTACATATCGATTTCTCATTATGAAAGTTTGTATTCTTTTTCCTGTCCTCTCTCTCCTCCTGTGTTTTCAGGGTTCTTCATTTGGTGCGGATGAGGAAACTCCGGCAAGCCTGGTAAAGATTCACGGTGGCCTGGTGGTGGAGCTTGGACAGCCCGATGCCGGATTCGCAGCGAAGCTTGCTGAGACGGGCCGTTACATTATTCATGTGCTGGATACCAAAAGCGAAGCCATCAAAGATGCCCAGACTTTGCTACACAGTAAGCATGTCTATGGAGTTGCATCCGCCGAGACGGTTTCGGATTATTCCCATCTTCCCTATACTGAGAATCTGATTAATCTCGTCATTGCAGGTTCGGGCACTGCAAAGCCCGGGGAAATTCTCCGGGTCCTGGTTCCTCAAGGGGCGCTTGTTGTGACTGATCCGACTTCGAACACTCAGAAAGCTTTGGAAAAAGCCGGGTTTGAATTCATCGAAGAAGTTCCTTCTCTTTCAGACGAGAACAAAAAATGGATCGTCGCTCACAAGCCGTGGCCGGAAAGTATGGGGCACTGGACCCACTCTCGTCACGATGCCGACGGCAACGCAGTTTCGCCGGATACTGCAGTCGGCGAGCCAAAACGGATTCGCTGGATCGCCGGCCATTCCGGAACGGAAGTCGAGGGGATGGTTAGCGATGGAGGGCGTAATTTTTACGGGCACTCTCTCACCCGGGACAGTTTCAACGGGATGCGCTTGTGGCATCGCGATCTCACTCAGGCGGAGGACAAAATGGATCCCTCCAATTTTACGATGAAGCGCTTGAGCGGAAATCAGGCCCGTCCGGTTGCCACAGAGAAATTTCTCTTCGCTGTCGCATTCCCCACTAAAAACCTCGTGGCCCTCGATTCAAAAACCGGAGAAATTGTTCGGTCCTTTCCGGAAATTGTCACCCCAAAGGAGCTGGTTCAGCATAAGGGATCGGTCGTGGCGACCTGCGCTGCCGGGATTTATGCCTTCAGTGCAGAAACCGGAGATATTCTCTGGAAGAAAGAGGCGTCCTCTGCCCGCACGATTGTCGCCGGCAGTGATCGGGTGAGTTATATTCAAGGCGAGCCGCGTAAAGGTGAGAAGTCTGAGGCGGTAACAGTGGATTTGTATTCGGGGAAGGTTCTCTGGAGAAATTCCAGCTATCCGTGGCTCGATAAAGTGAAGCGCAGTGTCCTTTATGGCGACCAGCTCGCCTACGAAGTGTCCAGTCTCAACAACAGTGACGCGAACAATGGAATACACATCGTATCCGCTGAGGACGGGGATCTTTCGTGGCAGAAGACCTACGCACCTGGAATGAATCACAATCGTCAGGCGCGGGCTTTGTTCATCGGTGATGACCTTTGGATTCAGCAAGGCGGAAAGATCGATTATGACGACAAGGAAAAAGCAAAGTTTCAAACCGTTGAAGTGACCGCACTTGACCGGGATACCGGTGAAACACAGAAGACCTTGAAGGCCGGATTCGGACACTGCGCTCCGCCGGTTGCGACGGTGAATATGATTTTCTCCGGAGTGGTGGAAATGACTGATCTCAAGACAGGTAACCTCGTTCTCAATTCGATTACCAAATCCAATTGCTCTCGCGAAAATGGATTTACCCCGGCCAATGGGTTGATCTACGCGACACCGAAGCACTGCACCTGTTGGCCAATGCTGAGAGGTTACGTTGCCATGGCGCCGGATCATCCCGGCATTGGAACAGAGAGCTATCCTCCCGGACTTCCGGCTGAAGAAATTGATTTCAAAGTGAGCGCTGAAGGTGCTGCGGTCGATGCCAAGGCACCCGGGCCGTTAGCTTCCGACTGGCCAATGTATCGTCACGATGTCTGGCGGAGTTCCAGTTCAACTTCTGCCGGTCCGGAAGAGGTGGCTGTTCAGTGGTCTGCTGCGATTGCTCCCGGGAAGGATTCTCTATCGGCGTCCAGTCCACTGCGTTTCGATTGGGACGACAACCCCTTTGTCAAAGGGCGACTCAGCCCTCCGACGATTGCTAACGGTCGTGCCTATGTGGCCCGCCCCGACGCACACGAGGTGGTGGCGATCGATACGGCATCGGGCAAGGTTGCCTGGCGGTTCACGGCAAGAGGTCGGGTGGATACACCTCCGACTATTCACAATGGACTGGCAATTTTTGGCGATCACGGCGGATACGTTCATGCCTTGAGGGCCGACAATGGAGAGCCGGTCTGGAAATTTCAGGCGGCTCCGATAGATGAAAGAATGGGAGCCTATGGTCAGATCGAATCCGCCTGGCCGGTTGCCGGTTCTGTTTTGGTCATGGACGAAGTTGCTTACTTTGTCGCCGGTCGTCAGGAGTTGTCTGACGGTGGTGTCTTTATCTTTTCGGTGGACCCGATGACGGGGAAAAAGAACTGGGTGAAAAAGCACAACAGCATCCCTCAAAAAGGTTATGACGGGGAAAACAATGAGTCGCTCGGTTTTTACAAAAACTCCGGTCTCGAGTTTGATCCGGTGGATTTGCTGCACAAGGAAGGAGATCGCATCGCCATGTCACGCTGGTTGATCTCTCTCGACGGGAAAGAAATCGACGTGGATACCTGGAATGGGTTTGCCAAACTCAATACCGGGGAAGGAACCGTCTTCGCTCCTCGCGGAACCTGGACCTACGGATTTCGTCAGATTCATCGCTTTTCCAATGAAGCCCACCGCCGTCCGCTCTGTGTCTATCGGGACAATACGATTGTTGGCGCGCTGAACAGCACCACGGCGATCTATCGACGCGATTTTGAGAGCGAGGAAAAATTCAATAGCAAATGGATCACTGGCTGGGAAGCTGCAGGCAAGGGAAGCAAAGGTGGACGTCCCTATCGGAGTGATCGTATCGCGGAGAGTGCCGCCTGGAAGGTTAATCCCTGGTCGGAGGGTGATACTCCCGAGGACCTGCTGAAACCCACCACTGTGGAAGGCGGGAAGCAGTTGAAGAACAAACTCTACGGGATGGTGATGGATTCCGAAGACCGTCTCTATGTGGTCCATCAGGATGGCACCTTGAAAGTGATCAATACCAAAGATGGCAAGACGCTTTCAGAGAGTAAAGTTCCCGCTCCGATGTGGGATGGACTCGCTCTGGCCGAGAATCGTTTGTTCCTCAGCACCGAGGATGGACAACTGGTCTGCCTTGGTGCAGCGAAGAAGGTGGCTTCGAAAGACTGAGTCGCCTGCCTTTTGTGTGTTTTGGTCTGGTAGCCGGGGGACGCTCGGAGGAAATTACGGCTGCCGCCGTGTTCATTCAAAAGCAAGCGGAGCGCTCGCCCTACAGTGCATCATGAAACTGTAGGACGGTCGCAAACATTCCGACTGCCCGGAAAAAAGCCGGGCCTGGCGAAGGCTACTTCAGAGTAACCTTTTCCGCTTTGCCGCCAACTTTCGCTTCGTTGGTAACGATGGTGTCGGGAGTATCTTTCCCAGCTTTTACGACGAAGGTTTTCCCTTTGGGAGCGCCCGGAGTAAAGCTCTTCCCGCTAGCGCGAACGGTGTAAAGAATCTCCTTGGTGTCGGCGTCAATGAGCTGAACGACAGGGTCTTCGACATCAAATGTCAGTTCGCCGAGCTTGCCCCATGATCGCGGGTTGTAGTTGTCGAACTGGGAAATTGTCAGCGGCCATCCCGGATACTGTTTGGCTGCCGGATCAGTGACATCGACATTGCGGGGCCAGCATTCCATTGTGATCTCGCGGCTCTTCGTATTGAGGCGAACAAATCCGAAACCGGCAGAACGCGTATTGAGGATATTTCCTGCAGGGTTCTTTTCAGGATTCGCGGCCGCGAAGTTCGTCACTTTGTTATTGAATCCATCGAGGTGGTCGCCGGTATAGCCGGGAGCTCCCGGCTTGAGATTCGGTCCTGGCTCAAGAGGTTCCCACCAGCGAAGGTATAGGTTGGCGATGGACGGCACGCAGAAGGAATAGATGGCATCACCATATTCCTCGACGCCCTGTTGGAAAATGGTAGCGAGGTGCTGGTCGCCAGCGTAGTGAAAGGCGAAGCCTTTCCGAAGAGAGCGGAGGGCATTGTTCCGGCCGGTCTGGGGCCAGCCGTTGGAATCCATGTCGGCATGCAGTCGACCGTTCGCTGAGCCGTGAATGTGAGCGCCCCCGCAGAAAATGGTGGCGGAGAGAGCGACTTTCATGTCGGCCTGGCTCCAGTCCTGCGCCCAATTGTCGATGAACTTGAGCTGGCGTTCGCCAAGGAGAATGGCTCCCTCGACATCGACGCTGGCGGGGTCATACTCCGGATTGCGGATGTGATCAGGACGCGGTCCCTGTTTGGGAACCCGACCCGCAGGGCCGGTTTTAAATTTGCGGTCTTCGAGAACGGCGAAATCGATATTTCCCCAGTTGAGATTGGTGAACCAAACTCCGATGTCCTGACCGATCTTGTGGGGATCCACCGGATCGGGAAAGTGACTGGTCTGGGCACGTTCAACTTCCTGAACGTAGACGCCGGGTCGGGAATACCCACCATCGGCTGCCCCGGAGAGAGTTGAGATTTTACCGCTTTCGCCCCACAGATTGGGTTGCCCCGCATCGTGATCATCTGGGAGACAGAGTGTCGGGCGGTCCTTGATGATTTCGCCGAAGTCTCTGCCGAACTTGAGCCAGGCGGCATAGTGACGGTTGTGGTCGTAAACCTGGTCACCGGAAAAGAAAAGCACGTCGGCATCCACTTTATTGACATTATCGATGAGATCCTGACGGGAAATATCCCCGCCGTGAGAGGGGTGGATTGAA
>CAJXQE010000078.1 GCA_913058215.1 uncultured Verrucomicrobiales bacterium | reverse complement strand
TCCTTTCCCGTATCCGGGTAAAATCCAGGCTCAAATCGGAGACGTCCCGAGCCTGGAACTGCCTCTGGTAAGCCGTCTCCATCGCTTTGATCAGCTGCTCAAGTGCGAGCGCGAGGCCCCGTTCCACCGAGCTGCCTCATTCACTTCCGACGGATGCGGACGACTTTCTGGGTGCGGGTGTTATCGACGGCGGTTGCCCGGACATTGGCACGGGTAACACGGGAAGTCAGGCGCCGAACCCGAAATTTCCATCGAGTAGTGCCGCGCGCGTTCTTGAATCCGCCTCTTCCTGCTTTTACCTGGACCCGGGCGATGCCGAGTTCAGAAGCGGCGGTTCCTCGCAGGGTAACCGTCGACCTCCGGGTCGTTATCCTGGTCTTGGTCCGAAGGATCGGTTTGCCGCTGGGAGAAAAGCGTAAGACCCGTGCTGCACTCCCATCGGCAACATACAAGCGACCCTGTGCATCGAGGCCAATACCCCGGGGACTGGTCAAGCCGCTCGCAGTAACATTGACAGCATTGGTTTCGAAGTCGGGCTGGCCAAGGACCAGCTCTGCGGCAGCACCGTCTGCTTTTGTGGATGCATTACTGAAACCGAGAATCCGGTGATTTCCGATGTCGGAAACATAGAGGAAACCGGTGCTGTCGACGTCAATACCTTCCATGTAATTGAAACCGGAATCATCCAGTCCGGGATCTCCGCTGTCGAAATCAGCCTGACCGAGGACGCCATCGGCATTGGCGCCATCTGCTCTTCCTGCAGCATTGTCGAAGCGAAGGACGCGATTGTTGATAGCGTCCGCTACCCATAGTGTGCCATCGGCGTCTACAGCGAGGGCGGATGGGGAACTCATCTTATTGACAGCTAATCCACCAGTGCCACCAGTGGTCATACTCTGCCCAAGGACGCCGTTGGCAATGGCGCCATCTGCTTTTCCTGCAGCGTTGTCGAAGCGGAGGACTCGATTGTTGTCGCGGTCCGCTACCCAGAGTGTGCCGGATGCATCTCCGGTCACAGCAATCGGACTGAGCATGCCGTTGGCGGCGGAAGACGTGTTGGAACTATCGAAATCGATCTGACCAAGAACCCCGTCGGCGGCAGCCCCGTTGGTCTTGCTGGACGCATTATCAAAACGCAGAACACGGTGGTTGATTCTATCAGCGACCCACAGGCGGCCCGCAGGATCTACATAAATGCCTGCTGGGTTTGAAAACCGATTATCTGCAAGACTGGTGGCGTCGTCAGTGATGAAGTCCATTTGGCCTAACACAGCCTCAGCAGGGTCTCCACTGGACAAGGAAGCGGAGGAGGCGAAGCGGAGGACTCGACTGTTTGAAGTATCGGAGACGAATACTTTTCCAGTAGTGGGATCGACGGCCACGTCGCCGACAGATTGAAATCCTGTCTGACTGAGGTTGCCAGCGCTGGTCTCGAAGTCGGGCTGTCCGAGGACTATGTCGGCAGACTGATGACTCTTTAGTCCGGCTATCGCGGAAATAGCGGAAGAAAGAAATATTACTAGCGAAAGGAAAAGCAGCCGTGATTTCATAATAGATACAAGTTGTTCGCCTGATGTAGCGATATCGGAGCTTGGGGCGCTTCTCCCGCAATAGCAATGAGATTGATAGGATCGCTCACCACGCAGGCAGATCCACGAATGAAATGAACCCCTCCGTCAAATGCTCGGCTATCTCATCCGCCTGCCTTACGGGACTTGGAGTGAGAGGGCACATCAATCAATTGCCGGAACCGCGGCATCGATCCTCGCGGGTATTTGACAGACATCCTGACAAGACGGCCCTCAATGGCGAACCATCAAGTCCCGGGGATTGCGCAGAAAGCCCGGACTATAGCTCTGAAAGATTCGGAGCAAGTCAAGAGGCTGTCGCCTTGACGCTTACTTTCTTTCTCCGAAAGATGACATTCCAGGACTTTCTGAAATGCGCTGTGCTCTGGCGGATAGGCAGCGGTCCCTTTCGTAGAAAGACGCTCACAATCTACCTCAAAAATCCAAATACACCTCAGCCCGCCGGTTCGCGGACTGGCCAGTGATGTTGTCAGTGCCATCAGCATTGAAGTTGGGACTGCGTGGACGGGATTCCCCAAAGGCTTCGGTAATAACCTGCCCCGGAGTCACGCCCAGAGAGATCAAAGTCTCTCGAACTGAATCGGCTCGCTTGTCACTCAACTGTGAATTGTAATCATCCGAACCTTTGGCATCAGCATGACCGTTAATGTGCAATTTTCGCGTATCATTTTGCTTCAAAATATCCGCAACAATTGCCAGCTGACGACGCGTCCGCTTGGTCACACCGGCAGCATCGAACTCAAAATATAGTACCAGTGAATCTCCACCGGTCGGATCTTCGACAATCGGGGCGTAAGCAACACTTCCAGCTCCGGCCCGATTGGCCAATGAAGCGATAACTTTGGAAAAGGTAAGTCCGTTCACCTTCCAGTCCGTGCCGACTTTTCCAAGCTCCTGAGCAAATTCTGAAGTCTGGTCGCCAGCTTGAATTCTCGTCAAAACCCAGGTGATGTCGTCCCGGGAAAGAGTCACGATCAGCGGCCGGTCTTCTTGAAGAGCGAACTCCCCTTCCTCCATTGCGATCAAGAGAGCAGCAACACGTTCGTCAGTGACAGTCGAAGGATCGGAAAGAGCACGAGCAGTTTCGAAATCGCGAGCGATCACCGCCTTGGAGAACGCATGGGCAATCGTCACGGCATCCGCACTCATGGCCGCAGCGGGGGCAGCTCCCGGTGCTGCAGGCTTTCCGTCAGGGGTTGTAGCCGGAGGGGAACTCACACCCCGGCTCGCGACCAGCTTCTTCACATCGAGCGGAAGAGTCACTTTGTTGATCGAGAAAGACTTTTCCGCTTTCTTCTTAATGTCGGTATAAATCTCTTCTGCTTCACCACCACCTTCAGGAATCAATCGGAGCGCCCACCGAACGGAGTCAGCGGACTTAGACAGTTCCACAAAAGGCTTATCGGCATTGACCTTGTACTTTTCATTTTCGATCAGTGCTTTCACCTGAGCCCGCTCAGGTGCAGCGATGGAATTTGCACCGACGATGGTTTCGAAGGCGGCGAAGTCATGCGCTTTCACCTTGTCTGACAGAGCTCCCATGATGGCTTCGGGTGATTGAAAAATATCTACCTTCGCAACTTCGGGATTCTCCGTTGGAGCCGTCCCCTTTTTTCCCTTGGGATTTGCAGGGTCTGAATCCGACTTACCAGACTTGGATTTTGTTCCTTCAGGAGATTCCGGAGTAGTGGTTGTGACCGGATCCGGGTTACCGGCTTTTTCCACCGGAGTCCCGCACATGTTCAGAGTGAACAGTGAAATTACGAGGCCGGTTAGAACAATGGCGGAAAAGACAATAATTTTGGTCTTGTTCATGAGAAGAAGCGAAAAGAAAACACGGAACGGACGGACTCTGCCAATGTAGCAGAGAGCCGGCCATTCTAAAACGAAAACTACCGCAAAGAGTTAGGACGAATTCAGGCTATTGCTGAGGAATATTCAATTCCTCGAATCCTCCTCCTCCGGGCATTCCCGGCATCATGAAAATCGAAGCCCCCACGGTCAGGAACATGATCACGATAAGCACAACGTAGGCGATCGTCATCACCAGCATGGTGATCCCGTTGATTTTGAAGAAAAGACCCAGGCGATAGAGCGCGTCTTCCATCGAATCCGTCGTTCCCGCCATCTCCGCGAGCTTGGCGGAATTTGCGGCTTTAATTAGCAAAACTCCACTCCAGATCGGCAGCCACGCAACCAGCAAACCCACGATGGTTAACGCGTTGATCGCTCCGGCGATGATGAGCATCACACCGACAAACTTCAGCCACCCGCTCTGCGCATTGATGTACGACGCAAAGTCTTTGACCATTTCTCGCAACTTCTCGTTCTTCACTTCGACACCGCTACGGCGAGATACCGACTGCGGGGAGGATTCTTGAGAGACAGGGGCCGACCTTTGTTGTTGTTGTTGTGGCGGAGCCTGGGTTTGAGTTTGAGTTTGCCGTACTGGCTGGCTCGCGACCGCTGCAGCACCGGGGGAAAGAGCGACTCCTGGAAAACTGCCGGGAAAAACGGAAGCCGCAGCTGACCAATTTGGAAGCGACTCGTCCCATACCAGTGTTTCAGGGCCGATTCTTTTGTCCGCTACGAGGGCGGCAATATAGTTTTCGTCAAACGGCTTTTGCTCCTTTTGCTCGTCGAGATAATACCATTGCATAGTACTCTCACTCTATTTCAAGCTGGCGCGAGCGCAACGTCGATCATCTAGCGTGTGTAGTATACCTCACTCGCGGAGGGACGCTGCTGCCCATCCGCCGCGCACCTCACATTACAGGGAACCTTGGATGGTCATCTTTCGGCGAAATAATGACTACTTCGCAGGAGCGAGCGACGAAAGACTCGCGACAAGCTCGTCCGCATCACACTTGCTCTCACTTCGATCTGCCAGATTCTTCAAGGAAACCTCAGGAAACTCTGCCCCGACGACGACCGCGAATCCAGCACCCTGCTGTTCAGCTGCCTGAAACTGTTTTCCGACTTTCACCGAACTCAAGGGCTGAGCGACATCCCAACCCGCATTTCGCAAATCCTGCACCACCTTATTCGCATCGGCGCGACGCTCTTCATCAGCAATTACGACAAAGACGTCAACACTCTGAGCTCCGGCAATCGCCGCATCCAGCAGCTGATTCGGCGCTTCGGTCTCGCGGATGAGGTCGGTGATCACCATATCCCCCATCGCAAATCCGCAGGCCGGCATGTCGACTCCACCGATCAACCCGATGAGTTGATCGTAACGACCTCCTCCGGCGACAGCACGCATTCCTTTGCCAATATCGAAGACTTCAAAAACAGCTCCGGTGTAGTAGGCAAGGCCGCGCACGATATTCAAATCTACTTCAACAAAGTCAGCCAGACCACGGGAAGTCAGATCAGCGATCAAGTCTTTGAGCGTGTCAGACGCGTCCGCTCCAGTCCCGATAAACGCACGAACTTTTTCCAGGTCGAGATCGAATTCCTTCAAGAGTTCGTTGGTCTTTTCTTCCGGAGCCCGCTCCATCTTGTCGATGATCTGGAGAAAAGCCGTCAGCCGGTCTTCCGGAACTCCGGATTCCTCAGCAAAATTCGTCCACGCGTTTCGGTCACTGACTCGAATCTTGAAATCCTCAGCGGTGAATCCCATTTCCCGCATCAGATCGATGGAAAGCGCCGCCAGCTCGGCATCGGCAAAGACAGATTCCTCTCCGAGAATGTCGCAGTTGAACTGATAAAATTCCCGACCCCGGCCTTTCTGGTGCTTTTCGTAGCGAAAGTGTTGTCCGATCGAGAACCATCGAAGCGGCTTCTTAAAATCGCGCTGGCGAGCTGCCGCCATTCTTGCCAAAGTTGGCGTCAGTTCCGGACGCATCGACACATCGCGCTCCCCTTTGTCCTGAAAACAAAAAAGCTGATTCACAATTTCGTCGCCGCTCTTTTTCCGATAGAGATCCGTCGGCTCGAGAATCGGTCCTTCGTATTCCACAAAGCCATAGCGTCGCGCCACCTTGCGCCAAACTTCGAAGACGTAATTCCGCGCGGCACATTCGTCCGGATAAAAGTCGCGGAAACCCGGTAGCGTTTGAAAACCTTTCGCCATAGTAAATAAACAGGATGCGGGCGATCTCTGCGGATCGCCACCGTTGCTTTGATTGGATCAATTAACCGAACACGACTGTGCGGTTGTTGTAAACCAGTGTGCGTCGCCGGGTATGAAGCCAGACCGCACGACTCAGAACCGTTTGCTCAAGGTCTTTCCCTTTGCGGATGAAGTCGCTAACCGAATCCCGATGGGAAACCTGAGTGACCCCCTGGGCAATGATCGGCCCTTCGTCGAGATCCTCGGTTACAAAATGACTCGTCGCCCCGATAATCTTCACCCCGCGGCGGTGCGCGGAATGATAAGGCTTCGCTCCGGGGAAAGCCGGAAGGAAGGAGTGGTGAATATTAATGATCTGATTCGGAAACGTATCGACCAGGGTCGAGCTGAGAATCTGCATATAGCGGGCCAACACCACCAGGTCGATATTCTCCTTTTTCATCAACGCAATCTCTGCCGCTTCCTGCTCCGCCTTCGTTTCTTTGGTGATCGGAAAATAGTGGAACGGAATCCCGAATCGTTCGGAAACCGATCGCAATTGCTCGCGATTGCTCAAAATCAGAGGGATCTCCATTTTCAGCTCTCCGCTCTCGTGGCGTGAAAGCAGATCGTAGAGACAGTGGTTGTCCCGGGTCACCCAAAGAGCTGCACGCGGGTAGACGTCGGAAAAATGGAGTGTCCAATCCATCCGGAACTGCTCTGCCAATGGGCGAAGCGATTCCTTGATTTGATCACGTTCAATGGAAAAGCCTTCGACCTCCCACTCGAGCCGCATGAAAAATATTCCTTCTTCTGTGTCGACATGCTGATCGACGTCCACAATGTTGCCGGAGTTTTCGAAGAGAAAGCCCGAGACCGTGGAAACAATTCCCGGCTGATCCGGACAGGAGATCAGCAGAATGGCGGTCGGAGAATCCTGAGAGAGAGATGACACAATCCGACAATGAATAAAATTAAGTGCTCGAGGGGGGGGTCGAACCCCCACGGGTCTCCCCACAGGATCCTTAATCCTGCACGTCTACCAATTCCGTCACCCGAGCAGTTGAGCCTTGCGCTGCCTGAGCAGCACTGGCACGAAGGGATGAATTCTTAATTTCTATTCGGGATCTCTGCAAGTTTTCTTTCCACTCCAAGGTCCATTTTTTTTAATTTTGCGTGAAAAATAAGCACTTAATCGTCATTCCAGCCCGAAATGAGGAGGCTTGCATCGGTCAAACACTGGAGGAATTGCTCCCAGTGCTGCCGGAAAATTGTCGTATTTCGGTCGGATTGAACGGCTGCGATGACGGTACCGCGTCGAAATGCGGAGAGTTTCCTGTCTTTGTCGGGACCGCCGACACCGTTGGCTACGGCCACGGATGCCTCGCCGGAATCGAAGCAGCGAATTCCGAAGGTTTTCAGGCAAATACCTTCATCTTTTTCGCTGCCGACGGCGCCAATCGTCCAGAGGATGTCCTCACCCTGATCGACTGTTTCGAAAAAACGAAGGACCTTAAATTCGTCATGGGGATTCGTAAATTCTCCCTGCAGACCTGGAGTCGGGAATTTGGGAGAGCTTTGCCAAATCTACTTCTCGGCCTCACCTGCACCTTTCTTGGTGGCCAGTTTTTCCACGACCTCGCCCCTTTGCGGCTCATTGAGACGAACCTTTTCAAGCGAATGCAGCTGCGCGAGAAAACCTGGGGCTGGACGATCGAGGCACAGATTCGGGCCGCCCAGTTGGGGGAAGAGATCCACCCCGTCCCCGTGATCGAGCGGGAAAGGACAGCCGGTGAGCAAAAAGTCAGCGGAGTTTCCCTGAGGAGATCACTTCAAATCGGTCTCAAGATCGCCGCCGCCGGATTCCGGACCCGGTTCCGGGGTTACCCGGCCGATCAAAAAGAAAGCGCCTCGTAAAGAGGCGCTTCCGGTATCAAGGGGAGTCTAAAAAAGCGGGTCGGGAGACTCAGCGGCAACTGCGGTTTCCACCAAAGCTGAAGCTGAAGCTCACGCCGGAACCACCGTAAGAACGGTAAGTCGGGCGCTGATAATATCCACGATTGGAATAAAGCCCTGAGTTGCTGTAGTAGCGGGTGCTGCTGTAAACATTCGGACGGGCCTGGTAATGATTATGCGACCGTGAGCGAGCATAACTTGCAGCGCACTTGCTGTGGTAGGAAGGCACCCAACCGTAGACAGCTCGACCGTGGGAATATCGAACCGGTTTGTGGTAGGAATAGACATTCCCTCTACAGTGTTGGCATTTTCCAATGACCTTGGATCGATAACCACCGGCTTCAACGGCAGTGGGAGTAAAAACAAAAATTGCGGCAGCTGCGGCCACGAGAGCGAACATTTTCTTCATAATAGGGAGGGGTTGGGTGATTTGGGGTTTCCGCCGGGGGTTCGTCGGCGTGTTTGTGTCGTGAAAACCGGGGCTTCCACGAGAGAGAGACGAGCGTCCACACTCTTTAAGTCAATAAAACGGCAAAAATGTTCAAGTTTTTGCGTCTATTGCGAGAAATCGGGAACAACAGGGTCAAATCGATAGCTCGCCCCTATTGATTCGAGGAGGAAATGGGGAGTTCCTGTTGGTTGAAGATACCGTGAGAGCGAACACTATTGCTGAAACGCTACGCTTACCCTGTGAAATTGATTATATTTTTTGGCAATTCTATTTATCGAGTCGTTCCCAAATTCCACATTTGGACAAAACGAAGACTCGTATCCAATTGAAGGCGTCGCAGCAGTAGTCGAAAATTTTCGGCCCAAACTCCCACTTACATCAAACATTGATCATGCATAGAAACCAGAGGCACGGCTATTGGGAGAAATGATCAAACAAACAACTCCCGTCAAAGCAGAGAATCCTGATTCGGTTTCGCCGTTTGTTGGTGAAGACGGAGAGCGCTCCGCTTTTCGAATCGAACTGGAGCTCGTCTTCGTCGATAGCATGGATGCCATTGGATGACTCGCACATGTTGAAGGCGTCGATGGCGACATAGATTTTGATACTGCCGGGGAAAGTGAGCATGATCAGTGTCCAATGATCGGATCGGTGCACCTACCAATCCAGCTTCCTCGGTAGTGGAAATGGAAACTTTCGCCCCGTGTGACAGGTTTAAAGTATATCCAAAACCCGAAGATGAACTTCTCATTAGTGACGGGCAAACCCAGCACCAGTCATCCCACTGGGGTCGAACTCTTCGAAAAAGGCCCCATGCCGCTCCGTCGAGATCAGGATACGAACTCGAGGGTCTAACCTCAACAGTTCGTGTCCAGCACCTGGGTCGAGATCTTTTGAATGAGTCTTAGGTTCAAAGCCTACGAAGTATTCAACACTAGGTTCAGCAGAGCCTTAGCTAGAAGCTTACGCTGTTCTAGAGAATTTACCTTTCTTAAAAAAGCGCCGCTAACAATTGCGATAGAGAGCCGATTCTTGACCCGCATTGTCATACTGCTAGTTCTGACACCCAATCAACCTTTTTGGAACAGCATTATTTGAACTTCATTCCCGATCAGCAGAGACATTCAGAATTTCGACCAATATATCGAGATTTTATTGCGTGAATGCGGGAACGAGGCGGTATTCGAGCATCGAAATTGATGCAAAGTCAGGTTCGAGCTGATACCCGGAAATGATTACCGTTCCAAGTCCAATTTTCAGTTCGGGCTCAGAACATTCCTCCCACAGGCGCGTCAGCTTCTGCAGAACCTCATAGCGTTCGGAAATTGGCGTGCGGTGAAGGGCCGCTGAAGCAGCGCCCTGTTCAGTGACAAATTTTCGAGCGCTCCTATAGCAATTACCGAGACGTTGATGGATCTTCTGGGCCAAATTAAAGTCTGGTCCACCAAATGGCCGATACCATTGAAATGCTAGGGTATTGTATATTGAATCCATCTCTAGCTGAACAAAAGCGGCTCGCTCGGCCAGCTTTGCTAAGAGAAGGGTCTTATTCTCGGGCAGCACTCGGTTAGTATTGGCCAAGGCCAGACCTACAATAAATCCCCACTGGTAGGTATCTGAATACTCATCTAAATTGTATCCTCCCGATTCCTGATCGCGTTCGTGAAGAAACTTCAGCGTGATCTGCGGGGATTCGGGCCATCGGCCATCAAGATCAGATGCTTCGATAAGACCCAATCGTGCAGCATGTGCAGAAAGATCAATAGAGCCATTGAAGTCGGAACTCAAACTTGAGGCAATCTCTTCCCAACTTCGGCGATCGATTTGGGTTAAATCGTTGGGAGATCGAGAGGCGAGAAGTGCGTGAGGCAAGACTAGATCAATGGAGTTGCTTTTATTTTTGGACTGGATTCTCAAATCAGTTCCTTGAGGTATAAATGTCCAGGTTGATCTGAGCCATCGGTAGCGATTGAATTCTGCAGTGCTCACAGAACCTGCGTCGCTAAGGGAAGAATAGATCTCCCTGTAGTCAGTTGCGCTTATGTTTCCTTGGCGAGCGGATTCTACTAAAATATAGAATGCCAATTGCACTGAAGGTGAAAACTCAGGATCGGCCTGTGACACTAGCTTCAGATAGTGTTTCAAGGGGCCTGGGGGGAGGGGATGGCCCTGGGCACAGAAAGTCAGGTAATACCAATCGCGGCATTCAGGATCCGTGAAACCAAACAAATCGGGGTCAAGCTCTGTTTCTGGAACGCCTCTAAGTCGCCGTCCATGAGCTAGGGCACGAGCGCATCGTGCGTAGGCCCGAATTTCCCGCGCGCAATCAATATGGTTACGATTCGAAGCAACTCGGTAGGCTATCGCGGTTTGGATTAGCGCAGTATTCTTGTACGGATCGATGACTGAAGTGCCGAGAAGCTTAGTGGCAGACTCCAAGCGGCTCTCGATGTCGGATGTCGATGGTTTGATGAGCTCAAAGTCAAAATCATAGCTTGAGTCTCCTGAACAAGGGATATCATCCGGGAGAAAGAGCGAATCAAAGTAATCGTTGGAAAGGTCACTCTGTAAGAGGGCTGCCTCGGAAGCTCCTTCAATCACCCACTCGTAGCCACGTTCCCAGGCATTAGCCAAGAGATCTTTATCTTCAACGGAGTTGCCGATACGGGCGTTGAGACGATACGTCGTAGAGTTGTTTTCCAATCGACCTAAAAGATCGGATAGCCACTTTCGGCGTCCTTGGGCATCATTCTGTAACCATACCCCGTCAATCTCATTGTTTCGGAACTGCAGTTTCACTGAGTCTGAAGCACTGGAGAGGAGATCATAAGCTAAGAACGAAGTCTCTGTTCGTTGTGTTCCGGCAGGTCGCAGGAACTGAGTTTGTGTGATTCCGCGCGAGACTGCTAGTCGACCATCTGGAGTCGTGGTTATGGTGTAGAATAGGAGCTGAACGCAGATCAAAAACCCAATCACAAGCCACAAAGCAATCTTTCCGAATCGCCACAAGGCACGTCGAACGATTTCAGAGTGGGTAATGTCGCCAAATATACCAGTGCCGCGGAGAGGAAGATTTAGGGGGCCATTAGAAATCCCTCCGCGAAGCGGTGTTTGCGAAGCACCTTGTTTGAATTGAGCCACATCGCTCGAGACCCGATCTCGAAGCTTCGGGAAGAGTTCAGATTCCAGATCGAGGTGATCGGGTTGTTTTGCATCGGGGTGCCTACTCTGTAGCGCAGAGAGCAAACAAAAGGTAAAGACGGGCAGTTTTAATTCTGACTCCTCCCAGGACGGTTCCCATTTGTTGCTCGAACAAAGCCAGAGCCGAGCTCGAACTGACTCTGGGAGCCTGGAAAAGAAACTACAACCTTCGAGAATTCCGGCAGCATAGCAGCAATCAAGAATGAGAAGACAATATTTTGAATCCACTTTGTCCAGTAGATCCGAAAATTCGTTCCCCGAAATTCCCGGCTGATCGTTGTTTGAATCGTAGTCAAGAAAGGAGCCTTGACCACAATTGCTTTGCTTGCCATGCCCAGAGAAATAGAGAAGAACAATATCCCAAGGTCCTTTTTCGGCAATTTGGGATATTGATTCCTCGATAGCCTTTCGATTGGCTTCTTGGTCTATCAGAATGTGATGGGAGATTCGGTCCTCCTGCCGAATAGACCAAGAAGAGGCAAAATAGCGATGCATACTCGTTGCAGCATCGGCGGCAAAGCGAAGGTTGTCTCCATCAGCGATATAGTCATGCCGGTATTGGCAAATCCCAACCGAGAGCGTGGCGACCCTCATCTACCAAGTGAAGAAATTTCGAATCGAACCTTGAGGAGACTCCCGCATACCCATTTGACCTTCTGGAGTTGGCAAGCTCGTGGTAAGTTTTTGAAGAATTAGTGGTGCTGCTACACCAATTTGAAAAACGACCCAAGCTTCACCACTGCTGCCAAATTGGAGCCATGCAATGCCTCCTCCGACTAGAATCATAATCACTGTAATTATCCAGTAAAATAGCTTTTTTCCGTACTGAGGAAGACGGTCCGTCGTTCGCAAATTCCACCAATGTAAGGCTTCGGCGGCAAGACCACCAAAGCACCCTACCAAAAGAACGTTTATATCAGATGAAAGTGTCATGGGGTATTAGAGTAGTCTTTTGGGCTGAGATTGTTGCGTAAAGTATATCATCAAAAGGACAGTATTTCACATATTTTGTAGGAGAAACACGGGTAACTGGTGGTCGGATCAGCCCGCCTACCAAATCAGCTTCGCCGCCGCAAAAATAGGGCATCCGACCTTCTTCAACTTTCTCCATCTCTTCACCTTGCTCAATAGAGCGCTTTCGGACGCTGAGAGAAAACTCTTATCAAAATTGCAGAAGCCTACTTTTAACTTTTTCGTATCCTCAAACACGGCGACGCTTGGCGTTTAAATCCATACCTCCTTGCGAGCAGCTCTCACTCAATGGCACTGCAATATTCACACGAAGCCTGGATTAAAATGATCGAAGCCAAGCAGGGAGTCTCTTATTTTAACAAAGCAACCATCCCCATCAGGGGTTGGCCTTGGTTGTTGCGACTCATAGGGTAGCGAAAAAGTCACTGCTAAATTTGGCGGGTTTATGCGTGAATTTCTCTTTTCGAAGATCCGTGTTGTGTGGGTAGATTGAATGTATATCAATGCAACACTGCGTTCGATACACCCCTACTATATATGACATCTACTATTATCAGTCTCATTTGCGGAGCCGTTGGCGGCAATCTCGGCGGTCTCATCCTTAAAAAATTCAGTCTTGGTCCTCTCTGGAACTCTGTCGTGGGCATTGTTGGCGGCGGAATCGGCTCTCAGGTTATCGGTATGCTCGGCCTTGGTGGGGGCGGCGACATTGTAAGCGGGCTCGCCGGTGGTGGCGTAGGCGGTATTGTCCTTATGGTCGTCGTTGGACTGATCAAGAAAGCAATGGGCAAGTAATTTCGACATACCAGTCACCGGAGTTCGCTCCGGTTAATTCAGAGGACGATGGCTTTCGGGTCATCGTCTTTTTTTGGCAGTTTAGGTGTGAGGTTGAGGGACCCCCGGAAAACTGAAGCGATTTGAAAAAGAGTTTTCCGGTCGACCCAGGTTGGAGGGGGTGCAACGCCACCTGATCATCTGCAGGGTTTTTCCTTAAAACCTCTTCTCGGGCATCCCGGCCAATCCGGGAAAAAGAAATATCCTTATAGCGTAGTTACCCGAGGTCCAAAGTTGGGCTACGGGAAATGGCCAGACCGGGAGGAAAAACAATCTCGCCGACAGGGAAATCCTTTCCCCGCGTCTCGAACAATTTCGAATCCTTCTCGAAGAAAAACAAAAAGAGGCTCGCTCAAACCATAGCAGGTCTTCCAATTCGGAATTAACAGTCTCAAATCACCTCCACGGAGTGGAAAAGCGTCTGACTATAGTATGTTCCTAACATGATGGTCCAGCCGTCGGTCATGATTGGATCCCAATCCCATTTCCAATCGGGGGAGAGTGTCAGTTTGCGACCTTGAAGATGTTCGATTTGCTGCGATTCACCGTCGATGAAAGTTTGAACGGAATTTTTGTCGATCATGATGTCGAGCACGTAGCGTTGACCGTTTTTGATCGGATAGACGAAGCTATTGGTGTTTTTTTCCAAATTCATGCCGTCAATCATCTGCAAGCCTCCGAGGTCATTCCGGTAGGTTGATAGTTCGACCCCACCAAATCCATTGGGGTGCTGGAAGAAAACGGCAATGACATGTCTTTCCAGCTGTCTGGTAAACGATACCCGAATCTGGGCTGGCAGATCGAGTGGTTCGCGAGAGGCACCCAGCAAATTGCCACTGGTGCGAGACCGGTAACCCTGAGATGTAGGTACCCATGAACCGTATAAAGTTCGGACTTTACCTTCCAGTAAATTGGGTGGTTTAGGTTTAAGTTTCTTTTTTCCGAGAACCCCTGACCAGATGCCAAATCCAGCTCCCGCAGTAGCGACGATACCGATGGTAGCCTTCAATCCAGTGCGCCGAGATGGACTCAATTCTTCTGTCTGTTCTAGAACGGCCAAGACTTCACGAGCTGTTTGTGGACGGTCTTCTGGTCTTGGCTGCAGGAGAGAGCTGATCAGGTTATCCAGCAATTTGGGAACTTCAGGGCGATTTTTCCCGGCTGTCTGAAAGTTTCCCACAGGTAACTTGCCAACAAGTAACTCGTAAAGAACAACGCCAAGAGAATACAAATCTGCTCGATGATCAATGGCGTCTCCTCGAAGTTGCTCTGGAGCGATGTAACCAAGCGTTCCGACGGCTGCTCCGCTTGCGGTCAGACGAAGATCACTTGCATCCCGATCCAGGGCGAGGCCAAAATCTGTGACTCGAATATCGCCGCGAGAATCGACGATCAGATTGGAAGGTTTGATGTCCCGATGAATTACTCCAACTTTGTGAGCCGCGGCAAGGCAAGCCGCAATCTGTGTTCCAATTCTCCTGGTTTCATCAACCGGGCGCGGATTGGTAGGTGAAATTTGTAGTGTCCCTCCATCGATCCATTCCATAACGATGGCGGAATTCTGATCATTCAGTGCGATAAAGTCGAAGACGCGAACCAGATTGGGATGCGAGAGCTTCGCCATTGTCCGGGCTTCGCGCTCGAGCCGATCCAGCATCAGAGATCGCGAGATTCCTTCGACCGAAATCACCTTGATCGCGACTTCCCGATTTAGGCTCAGTTGTTTGCAGAGAAAGACTCTTCCCATCCCTCCCTGCCCGACGGGTTTGATCACTTCGTATCCTGGAATCACAGGAATGGCATCCCCATTTTCGTCGGAATCATTCAGACCGAATTCGATCAGCTTTTTGATTTCGACCCCTTCCAAAAGAGACGATCTCTCTCGTTTCTTCGGAGCTTGGTTATCTGAAGAGGATTCACTCATAACAGATCGAGAAAATAGCGAAGCTCATCTTCGACAGGTTCCGAATCCGAGAGAGTTTCCGTCACGGTCTCCCGCAGAAATTCTCCAAATTTTGCTCGCAGACGATGGAGTTTGATTTTGAAATTAGGAAGAGACAACCCGACTTGCCCGGCGATTTTCTGGTATTCTTCGTTGTCGCCTGAGTCAGTCAGAAAAAGTCGAAGCGCATCGAATTCGTTGCCTTTTCCTTTCCGATCCCAATCCTCGGCGAGACGCTGCATCGTGTTTTCCACGATCGATAGTGCCCATTGCTGATCAAACGCGGCCTCGGGCGAAGCCGCTTCGCCGCCGACTTCCTGAAACCATTCTTCGACCTCACCGGTTTCAAATGAGATGATCTCTTTTCCTCCACCTCGTCGCTGAGCCTGTTCTTTTTTGAATTCGTCATTGGTGTAACGGCGAAAACCGGTTAGCAGAAAATTTCGGAATTTTCCTTTTTCGGCATCAGCCTTTTCCAGATAGCTGTTTGCCGCAATTTTTGCCAAAAATCCCTGAACCAGATCTTCGGCGTCGGCGGGGTTTTTTCCTTTGTGGCGGGCGAAGGCATAGAGCGGAGCCCAGTAGTTTTCGCACAACGCGGCAAGAGCCACCCCGGCGTCCGATTCACGATCTCCACCAAGTTGGGCGACAATGCTCCAGCGAGTTTGGGGGAAGGCGGCGTTCGAGTTTCGGGTATCCATTCAGAAAAAACAAAAATATCTCACGAAACTGTATCTGAGAATAATGGCTGTCCAAGTAAAGGGTGTTATGAAAATAAAAACACCTAAAAAACAAAGTTGGAAAACCATTCTTGCCGTTGCAATCACCGGAGCTGTTTCCGGAATGCTGGGCTCAAATGCTTTTGCTGAGCCTCTCGTACTCGAAAACCACAGCTTCGAGGAAGACCCTGATGGGAACGTTATACCTGAAAATGGCGCCCTATTCTCACTGGACATCGTTTCCGGTTGGCCTCGATATTTTAGTGCCGGAGACGAAAGTCATTTCGTTTTTGGCGAACAAAGTGACTTCGTCAATGAGACCCCCGTTGACTTCACCAGTGGTTCGATACGCATTAATGCCGACAACAATAACAACGGCGGTAGTTTTATCGACAGTGCTCCTGATGAAAATCGTGTATTGCTTCTAGTCACGACTGCGGACTGGAGTCAAGCAGTGGATGATGCGTTGGAAGACGAAGTCAATCCAATATCAGCCGAAGACATTGCACCCACAAATGGGCGTGTTGAGTTGGGAGTTGAGCAATTTGTGGGTTGGCTTGAGGTGAACACCACATACACGCTGAGGGTAGATGTTGGTAACATTGAAACTACAAACCCTGAATTCTTCCCTGTTTTTGGGTTTCCGGGGTATCGAGTGCAGTTAGTCGCAAAATACATCCAGGACGGAGAATCACTGGAGGAGGTGATTGCAGAGGATGCAAATGAACTCGAAATCGGAGAGGGGGAATTTGTTCTCTCTGATTTTAAAGTGAGGATTGATCCCGGCCATCCCCTCATCGGTGCGAATCTTTTTATTCGCCTCATCAACATGAATCTAGAAAATGACTCGGATCCAGATGACAACAATCTTGAGGTCAACTTTGATAACGTCCGTCTTGACATTGATCATGCCCTTGTTGACTCGGATATCGGGCCAATTGCTTCAGATCTCAGTTGGATCGATCCCGACTCTGATTCAGGCGGAGCCAATATCGAGCGATTTTTCTCGATCACCGGAAAGGGTGAAAAACGCCTGCTTCTTACAGCGCGGGGACCTTCACTCCTCACAAAGATGGTGGATCTGATTCAGGACCCAACCGTAGTGGTTCTTGATGAAAAAGGAAAAGTCGTTGCTAGAAGTGACGACTGGGCAAAAGAAAGAGATGCGTCCGAAATTGGTAAAGTTCTCGGGCCAGAGAAAACTCATCGAAAAGACGGAGGCGTGATCGTTGAACTTCCCGCAGGAAATTACTCCGTGGTTGTTCAATCAAACGGAAAGAAAGGCGGCTACGTAACTTCCGAGTATTATGATCTCGATCCGAACTCGACAGCATCCTGGAAACTGGCGGGCAAGAGTGAGACAGAGCTTCGTAAACTTTGGAAATAGTTCCTCCAAAAATCTTAATTCGACTCGATGGGGTTAGGTTTCGGCCTAAGCCCTTTTGAGTTTAAAAGGGATCTATCGCATCGTGGCATTGAAAAACCGCACGAATCAAAAGAGTTTAACCAATTGCTGCCAGGAATTCGCTTTTTTAACCCCGTCGTTCTGCCAGCGTGCATGAATGAAGGAGTTCTTCTTGGCGTGCCAGCTGCGCTTGGATCGGTAGATGACTTTTCCAAAATGTGATAAAGTTGCGAGCATGGGCGAGAACAGCACTTTCCAACTGCCTCTCTACGCCCACAAATTCCGGTCCAGCGTTCTATACTGAATCGCTTCCATCACGTGTACCTCTTTGATATTCGGTGCACCTTCGAGATCAGCTAAGGATCGCGAGACTTTCAGGATTCGATCGTGAGCACGCGCGCTGAAATTCAAACTCTCCATCGCCTGCTCGAGAGTTGCTTCGCTAGTGCGGTCAAGCTGACAGAATTCTGCAACCAGCCGGCTGGTCATGTCGGCATTGGAATTGACTCCGGGATGAGAAACAAAGCGCTCCAGCTGAATCTGGCGCGCCTCTTCGACCCTTTCCCGAATGACTTCTGAACTTTCGCCGACACTGTCGCTGCGGAGCTCTTTGTAATTCACCGCCGGGACGTCGACGTGGAGATCAATACGATCAAGCAGGGGTCCGCTGATTCTCTGGCGATACTTTTCGATCTGATTGGGAGAACAGCGACACTCGCGCGCCGGATCTCCCAGATAGCCACAGGGGCACGGATTCATTGCTGCGACGAGACTGAATCGACTGGGGAAGGTGAACTTCCCTGCCGCCCGCGAGATAGTGACGTATCCGTCTTCAAGCGGCTGACGCAGAACTTCGAGAGTGGAGCGACGAAACTCAGGAAGCTCATCTAGAAAAAGGATGCCATTATGAGCGAGGCTGACTTCCCCGGGCGTCGGGTTGCTGCTCCCACCTAACAAACCAACATCGGAGATGGTGTGATGCGGAGCGCGGAAGGGCCGGATCGCGAGGAAGCTGTTTTTTCCATCCACCATTCCGGAGACGCTGTGAATCTTGGTAGTCTCGATTGCCTCCTCTTCCGTCATCGCCGGAAGAATGGTGGCGAGTCGTTTTGCCAGCATCGACTTCCCGGTGCCCGGACTCCCCAGCATGAGAATATTGTGCCCACCGCTCATGGAGACCTCGAGGGCACGCTTCGCATTCCCCTGACCTTTCACATCGGTGAAATCGATCGCGTAATTCCGCTTCGCGTTAAAGAAAGCCTCACGATCCAATTTTTCGGGCCTGACATTTCCTTCACCCTTCAACAACTCGAAGGCATCATGAAGCGATTCGACGCCGTAGACATAAATCCCTTCGACGATGCTGGCCTCCATCGCATTCTCCCTGGGAACGAGAATGGCTTTGAATCCGGCTTTCTTTGCTTGAAGGGTCAGTGGCAAAATTCCTTTGATCGCCCGAACCCGACCATCGAGGGCGAGTTCCCCGGCGACGCAGCACTTTTCGAGAGCGCCGTCTTTGAGGGCACCGTTATGATGCTCATCGAGCGCCACCATCCCCAGGGCGATAGGCAGATCAAAACTGGGACCTTCTTTTTTAAGGTCCGCCGGCGCCAGATTGATCGTGATCGGTTTATTCGGCCAGCGGAGTCCGGTATTTTTGATCGCGGTAATCACCCGGTCGACACTTTCCCGAACAGCGGCATCCGGAAGACCGACAAGTTTGATGTCGATATTTCCCGAATCGGCTGCATTGACCTCAACTTCTACGCCAAGGGCTTCGACACCGTGCAAAGCACCGGAGTGGACACAAACGAGGGACATACGCAAATCATGCCGAAGGTAGGCCCCGAAAGCAAAGGGAAATTGCACTTTTTACTGTTCACATAAACGCATACTTCCGAATTGGCCGATCAACTCATCATATAGGGGTCCATATCCGTCGTAACAATAACGTCGGCGGGAAAGGTCAGGTCTTTCAGAATCTCACGAATATGGGCGGCGATGACCCGGGCATTGACTGATTTCAAAATGATCTGAAATCGCCACTGATCGTGTGATCTTTCCAGAGGCGAAGGAAGTGGCTCAGTCAGCTTGATGTCATCAGGCAAGCTTCGCTTGAGCCTGGCGTGAAGGGTTTTTAGCGAGAAATCGGCTCTCTCCTTGTGAACCGATCGGACTGTAATCAGCGCCATATGGAGATAAGGCGGATGCCCGAATTGACGGCGCATCGCCAACTCCTGTTCAGCAAACCCATCGAAATCATGATGCCGCCCGAACTGAATAGCTGGATGATGAGGAGTGTAGGTCTGGACGATCACTTCGCCCTCCAACTCACCCCGACCGGCGCGACCTGCAACCTGAGTCAGCAATTGAAAGGTTCGCTCCCCGGCCCGGAAATCGGGAATGTGAAGTCCCACATCGGAATTTAAAATTCCGACGAGAGTCACATTGGGAAAGTGCAGCCCTTTCGCGATCATCTGGGTTCCGAGCAGAATATCGATCTTCTTCGCTTTGAAGGCACTCAAAGTATCCCGAAGCTGATTCTTTTTTCTCATCGTGTCCGTATCGACCCGCTGAATCCTGGCCGATTTGAAAACCTTGTTCAAAACCTCTTCAACCTTCTCGGTTCCATAGCCCGCATTAACAATGGACTTGGAGCTGCAATCCGGGCACTTCCGGGGCGGCATTTGGGAGAAGCCACAGATATGACAGATCAAGCGATCCTCCCCGCGGTGAACGGTCATGGTCGTGGCGCAGTGTTTGCAGTTGGCGACGTATCCGCATTCCGGGCAAAGGATATTCCGGGCGAATCCACGACGGTTCAGAAAGAGAATCGTCTGCTCGCCGTTTTCAAGTCGCTGGTCGACCAGCTCGCGCAATTTCGAGGAAAGAATTGCCATGCCGCCCTTTTGTTTTCGGGCTTCAGTTCTCATGTCGATGACACGGATCAAGGGCAGGTTCCGATCATCGATACGCAGCTTCATTTGAGAAAGCGCATACTTTCCAGTCTCCACATTTTTCCATGACTCTAACGACGGAGTCGCGCTGCCCAATACGACCGGGCATTTCTCCAGGTGAGCCCGAACCACTGCCAAATCCCGGGCCTGATAGCGAGGGACGGTGTCCTGCTTGTAGGAACTCTCATGTTCCTCATCGACCACGATCAATCCGAGATTCCGGATCGGGGAAAAGATGGCGCTACGCGCTCCGATGACGATTCTCGCTTTATGGTCGAGAACTTTCCGCCATTCATCGTGGCGCTCGCCCTCCGACAGATTGCTGTGAAGAATCGCCACCTGATCCTGTATCGCCGCGAACCGCTGTTTAAAACGGTCTGCTGTCTGTGGAGTCAGGGCGATCTCCGGGACGAGAACAATGGCCCCTTTCCCCATTTCAACCGCACGCTCGATCGCCTGAAGATAGACTTCTGTTTTTCCGCTTCCGGTTACGCCATACAATAGAATCGGCACCGGCTTTTCCCCGGCATAGACTGAGTCCATCGATGCCTCGACCATCTTCAGGGATTCGGCCTGCTCATCATTCAGAGTGAGGGATTTTGACTCTACATACTCAATCCCTGCAGTGGGATCCCGGGTGACAATCTTTTCAAAAATATCGACGAGTCCGCGTTCATTCAGAGACTTGATGGAAGCACGACCGAATCCAGCTTCACCAGACAAGGTTGCCAAGAGGGTTTCCCCGTTTTTCTCCAGATACTCGAGAATCTCCCACTGTTTCTTCGCGCGGGTTTTGACTTCTTCACGGGTGGCAGAGTCTGCATCCGCTACCACTTTCACAAACTTGGCCAGCTTTCGCTTTTCCTTTTCACCGCGCGACGGTTTCGGAAGCATGGTTCGAAAGACTGACTCGATCGCACAGAGGTAATAGCCCGAAATCCAGTTCGCCAGCTTCATGAGACCCGGCGTGAGAAACGCTTCACCGGACACGAGGGTGGCTATGGGCTTGAGGGTATATTTTAGAACTGAAGTGTCCTGTTCCCCTACCGAAATAACCGTTCCAAGCGCGTTCCGTCCGCGAAGAGGAACAGTCACTCGCACCCCGGGAGTTACCTTCAAATCACTGGGAACGACATAGGAAAAAGTAAGATCCTCTGAAGCTCCGTCGATGAGCACCTGTGCTACCGTTTCTATCACGGAATTATCCTACTCGCTTTCGGAGAAGTACAAAAAGAAATCGC
Organism: uncultured Verrucomicrobiales bacterium; assembly: GCA_913058215.1. Classification (GTDB taxonomy): domain Bacteria; phylum Verrucomicrobiota; class Verrucomicrobiia; order Verrucomicrobiales; family DEV007; genus Arctic95D-9. The sequence goes on along the minus strand of CAJXQE010000078.1, from coordinate 3,147 downwards.
CTGCGAACTCGAAGGCGATTCTTTTAATATGAAAATCTGTCTTTCTGCGAATCAGAACTCAACGATGATACTGACACCACCGTGGAAAATGTCGGATTGAGGATCGCCCAAAAATCCTGTCTGCCCTCCAAAAGCAGCGCCATCTGTCAACCAGCCTTCCGGAGCGCCGGAGTAACCGATATAGGGAGTCAAAGTCGTGCGGCAGTTCAACTTGATCGGAGCTGAAGCACGCAGGTAATAATGATTCCACCCGCTGGAACGGCCGGCCTGAGCATTCGGCATATCGCCCCAGTAGTTGTCGGAGTATGCAACTCCACCGCTGACAACGAGAGAGGCGGATTCACAAATTACAAATTCGCGCTCAAGTCCCAAATCGTAGAACCATGCTCCATTGTCGCTGCTGTTCGTAGGAGTGAACATGTTGTTCCAGGAATTGGGTGCGTTGAGATTGTAGTAAATATCGAGCGATACTACTGCAAAACCCACGTCGCGGCCGATCGTCAGACCGATCTCCCCGTTACCAGTCGCATCGAAAGGAGCGCCGAAAGCACCTTCCGGATAGAAACGCTGAGTGTATCCAAGATCAATGTCGAAGCCAGCCACAGAAGGAAGAGCAACTGATGCGTAGATCGCCAGCTCATCCCCGATCAATGGAGCAATGATGGCACCGTTGACGATGTTGGTATAGGTGGTGCCGATGGTGACGGGAAGCGCCAGATTCGTGAAGGTGTAATTCACATTGGTGCTGACTGTGTCGCGACCGAAGCGATACCCTTTGTAAATGTAATCCGTATGATAGGAGGTCGAGATTTGCCCACCTAAATCAAGGCATTCCTCAATCGGAGCTTTTGCCTGGATGGGTGCTTTACCCCAATCTCCTGCCTGTGCTCCAAAGCTTAGTGAGAGCGCCCCTACTGCAAAAATCCACTTCTTCATAATTGATATTGGTCTTAGTTTTTGCCCCTTTAGATGGGCACCTTCAATATTTTTGCAGGAATTTCGATTGAATGGCAATCAAAATCGCGTGGTCCCGGAAATGGAAAAAGCCGCCTCCTCCCGAAGGAAGAGGCGGCTCGATACCAAGGATAGTTAAACTATCAAATTGTTATTTAGAATGCGACGTTAAGACTGATTCCGCCGTGGAGGATATCAGACTGATTGCCACCGAAGTTCGCTACACCGTCCATGAGCCAGCCCTCAGGAGCACCCTGATAGCCAACGTAAGGAGTGAGTGTCGTGCGGCAGTTCAACTCGATCGGAAGAGACGCACGAAGGTAATAGTGGTTCCACCCGGAAGAGTTTGTTGTGTTGGCCAGAGGAGCTCTGCCCCAATAATTGTCGCCATAGGCAACACCACCGGCGAGAACGAGCGTGTGCTGTCCAATTCCGAAAGCTTTTTCAAGACCAGCATCGTAGTATAAGGATCCGCTGTCATTGTTGTTGGCGATTCCGTTCCAGGAATTAGGAGCGTGAAGATTGTAGGCAGCTTCAAGATTGAGCACTGCAAATCCCATGTCGCGTGACAGAGCAAGACCGATTTCGCCATTGCTTGAAGGATCGAAAGGCGCACCGAATGCACCTTCAGGGTAGAAGTGGTGCGTGTAGAAAAGAGACGCATCAAATCCAGCAACACTTGGAAGACCAATTCCAGCGTATACTGCAAGGTCGTCACCAATCAAACCGTTGTTAAGGATGTTGGCGTATGTCACACCAATCGTCACCGGAATCGCAAGGCGATCAAAAACGTAGTTTACGTCTGTGACTACCGTGTCTCTTCCAAGGCGATACCCTTTGTAAAGGTAATCAGTTTCGTAACCGATGCTGAGGTTTGCTCCGAGATCGATGCATTCTTCGATCGGGGCTTTGTCGATAGGAACTTTGTCCTGAACAATGTATTTACCGCTATTAACGGGAGCTTTCGCCCACTCTCCTGCATTCGCGCTAAACGCCAATACACCGACTGCTGCAACTAGAAGTGCTTTTTTCATATTACTTATCCCAAGGCTTATTTTCATGAATCCAAGAATTAATTCGGATTACCAAATATTTCGGATTTCCTAAATAATATCCCTAATGAATATAATATCAATAATTTTTTACTAAAATTTCTAATTTTCATGACTTTCAGCCGTTTCAGAGCCCTCTAGAGGCAAAATTTTGCATTCTGTGGTGTTTCTTTAGCGAAGTTCCAGCCGATACCGGGCAACTCTTCAACGGCCTAGGGAACCCACAAGAGTTCTCGTGATCTCACCCTTCGGAGAATTAAGAGATTCGCCCAGCTCTTTTGTTCAGATCCTGTCGCCTTCATCGAAGGAGTGAAGCTCATATCTGGAGCGCGACGGATAAATCTCCATCAAGGAAACTCTGAAGGTCCACATCACGGATCGTGACACTTCACAGCAAGTTACCTTGCCTCATGATGCGCAAGCATCCTGAAAAATCGATTCCTCTAGAACTGAGTGATTCGACAGCGGGCCAAGCCAATCCTGATTCATCATGAGCCAGATCGGTGCGATTCGTGGAATTAGACGATTCCAGCCCGCCTCTCGGAATTACAAAGGGCGTCCGTTGATTCGCGATCTCTTAGGTCCGGCCTTGAAAACTCCGGACAGAGGACAAGGGAGGGATTCACAATTTTGAATCTGTTAAGGACCTGGATCACTCTATGCTGAATCTATCTTCCCGTCCGGACTTCAGTTTCCGAAGCGCATTTCTCTCGAATTCCTTTTCAATCCCTATCTCCTTGAACCCGAAGCGAACTGGCTGCCCCTTTCCAATCAAAGAGAATCAGACCCTGAGCATTGAAGGGCAGAGAATCGTAGAAGCTTCGTCTTGGAGGCTTGGAGCTATGACCTTGAAACGAAAACCTCATTGAGAGAAGAAGACCGGGACATTTCAAGGCACCCCATGCCAGGTCAGCTTCATCCCACTGGATTGAAATGGGTCCATCTCTCCACAGCTGACTTTTCCATCCGGGTACAAAAAAACCGCCTCCCCCGTTAAGGGCAGGCGGTTAAAACCAAGGTAAAAATGTTTTAAAAGGTTTTCTTAACGTCTTTCCTTAGAAAGAAACGTTGAGACTGATTCCACCGTGGAAGATGTCAGAACCTGCACCGGCGTTGCCGAGGCCGTCTGCGATCCAACCTT
>CAJXQE010000077.1 GCA_913058215.1 uncultured Verrucomicrobiales bacterium | reverse complement strand
TGGGCTCGGAGATGTGTATAAGAGACAGTTTCGCAGGTTACAGGTATAATTAATGAAATGAGTCTGAAATTAAAATTAAAATTTTAATGGATTCATTTAATGAAACGGGCCTAAAGCCTGAAATTATCGCTGCGATTACGGATATGGGATTTGAAACTCCTACTCCGATCCAAGCCAAAGCTATTCCTCAACTTCTTTCTTCCGACAAAGATATCATTGCCTTAGCTCAAACTGGAACTGGTAAAACAGCAGCTTTCGGATTGCCGGCAGTACACTTAACTGATGTAAGTGATCGAAGTACACAAACAATTATTCTTTGCCCAACTCGTGAGTTGTGTTTGCAAATCTCTAAAGATCTCAACAAATATGCTGCAAAAATTAAAGGCTTATCTGTCTTAGCAGTTTATGGAGGTACGAGTATTGATACACAAATTAGAGCCTTGAGAAAAGGTGCTCAAATTGTCGTAGGAACTCCTGGACGAACAAAAGATTTAATCAATCGACGAAGATTGAATTTGGAAAATGTCGAAAGAGTTATCTTGGATGAAGCGGATGAAATGTTGACGATGGGATTCAAAGATGATTTGGATGCGATCTTATCAGCAACTCCAGATGATAAAACTACATTACTTTTTTCTGCAACTATGTCTCGAGAGGTTCTACGAATCTCTAAAGATTACATGGATGATCCTGTAGAAATTAAAGTCGCAAAAATGAATGTTGGTGCGACCAATGTAAAACATATTTATCACCAGGTTCAAGCAAGAGATCGTTATGAAGTGATCAAAAGAATTGCGGATATGAATCCCGAAATCTATGCGATCATCTTTTGTCGAACTCGTCGAGAAACGATGGAAGTGGCGAATAAATTAATGTATGATGGTTATAGTGCAGATGTGTTAAATGGCGATTTGTCTCAAGGTCAACGAGATGAAGTGATGCAAAAATTTAGAAAAAAACAGATTCAAATTTTAGTTGCGACTGATGTAGCAGCTCGTGGATTAGATGTAGATGATTTGACACACGTAATTAATTATAATTTGCCAGATGATCCTGAGGTGTATGTTCACCGAAGTGGTCGAACTGGCCGAGCTGGAAAAAGTGGAATTTCGATTGCAGTTATTCACTCTCGTGAAACCAATAAATTGCGTGACATTGATCGTAAATCTGGTATTCAGTTTACGAAAGAACCTGTTCCTAGTGGAATGGATATTTGTCAAACTCAATTGATGACACTCATCGACAAAGTGAAAGCTGTAGATGTAGATGAAAGAACGATTGAACAATTCCTTCCTGCGATATATGAAAAATTAGAAGATTTAGATCGAGAAGATTTGATTAAGCATTTTGTTTCTATCGAGTTCAATCGATTTTTAAATTACTATAAAAATGCTCGTGATATTAATGTTGGAGATCGTGGTCGTGATAGAAATGAAAGTAGAAGTAGAGACGACAGACGACGAACTCCTTACACTCGATTATTTATTAATGTAGGAGAGAGTAATCGATTGGATCCAGGTCGATTGATTGGATTAATTAATCAAGGATTGGATTCTGGAAATGCTGGAATTGGAAAAATTGAAATCCTTCGAAACTTTTCATTTTTCGAAATTGAGGAAGGTATAGAAAATGATTTGATCGATGCATTGAAAGGTAGAAACTTCGAAGGTGTGCCGATTTCAATTGAAGTATCTCAAGAGAAACGTTCTGCTGGTGGCGGAGGCGGTCGAGGATACGGCGGCGGCGGCGGACATCGTGGCGGTGGCGGCGGAGGTCGACGCGACGGCGGTGGCGGTGGTGGAGATGGCAAGCGCTATCGCAGCATCTGATCATTCACGTCATATATGCCGACAGTTTCCCTTTTAATCATTAGATTTTCAGGGAGTTGTCGGCGATAGCAACAGTCACCGGTTCAGGCAGTTTTAAATTGTTTGAAGCCGGTGTTTTGTTTTTCTCTGCACACTCGTATAATTGAGCGTATTATTGTAACGAAGCGGGCCATCTTCCTACTCCTCCTAAATCAGTATGATATCCAAAATTCCATTTGATCGTGTGAACTGGGGCACCAGTTCCTTTCTGATTCTCTCATTCGTAGCTTCGCTTATCGGTGTTCCGATCTACATCTATCATTACGGAATCGACTTTTTCCAGATCGCCCTTTTCTTGATCTTCTTTTTCCTCTCGGGGATGAGTATTACACTCGGATATCACCGCTTGTTTGCTCACAAGGCTTTCAAAGCCAGTGCCCCGGTTCGGTTCTTCACACTCGTTTTCGGTGCCTGCGCTTTCGAAGATTCCGCACTGGATTGGTCCTCAGACCACCGTCAGCATCATAAGCATGTTGATCATGAAGAGGACGATCCCTACAGCATTACCAAAGGGTTTTTCTGGGCTCACATGGGCTGGATCTTCTTTAAGCTTTTTCCGAGAACTCTTCCCAACGTCAATGACCTTCGCACTGACAAGTTGGTGATGTGGCAACACAAGTATCCCCACCTCATTGGTGTGTTGATGGGATTTGTCTTTCCTGCCTTCCTTGGGTATTTATGGGGTGGTTGGAGTGCAGCGCTCGGAGCTTTCCTGATTGCAGGTCTTGCCCGTGTCGTTTGCGTTCAGCATTGCACCTTTTTTATCAATTCGCTTTGCCACACCATCGGCAACCGTCCCTATGATTCCTCTACCAGCGCACGTGACAGCTGGCTCATGGCCATTTTTACCTTCGGGGAAGGTTACCACAACTATCACCACTCCTTTCAGCATGACTATCGCAATGGAGTCAAAGGATGGCAGTGGGATCCGACCAAGTGGGCGATTTGGAGCTTGGAAAAGCTTGGTCTGGCGAGTGATCTCCGTCGGGTGTCCCGTGAAAAAATCGTTCTGGCGGAGTTGCGTGAAACAAGAAAAGTGGCTCACAAAAGCCTCGAAGAATTACGCGAAAATTCCTCTTCTTACCCAGAAGGGCAGGATACTCAAAAGCAACTGAGTTCTCTCTACGATCAGTTGGGTGAGAGTTATACGGAGTTGGAGGAGGCGGTTTCTAAGAAACTGGAAGTTTCACGCGAAGCTCTGGATCGTTGGCAGAAAGATGCGTCCGAGATTTTGGCTTTAATTACGCGTTTAAACAAGCTGAGTCCTTCTCTTGCCTGAACTGGTTCCCGGGGAATTGAACTTTTCTAAACACATCCTCACTGGGTGTGTTTGCACTTGTTTTGAAGGTCTACTGATGTCAGTTTTCAGTCCTTCAATCAATTGGCAATATTTATCGAAATAACATGGCACAGGAAATTTCTCTGAAAACGAACGTCGAGCTTGGCGTAGTTCCCACACACGTAAAATTTGTAGGCGGACTCGTTCCCGATGATGACGGGCGACTGCCCAGGGGAGAAGACGGGAATTTGATCGTCGTCAGTGAGATGGCGCATCTGAGAACGATTTCTCCTGTGAAAATTCAGAGTGCTCAGATCACTGCTTTTCCAGGGGTTCATGAAGGCGACATGGACGACATGATTAACGGTCTTCGAGCGCTTGAGCTGGAGGTTCATATCATCATGATGGTTGGTGGAGCTGATCCGATGAACCCGGATGATGAGGATGCTGTCGTTGAGGTTCTCAAATCCGGGATCGAAGTCGCAAAGAAATACGGGATCACCCAGATTGCCTCCACTTCGATTGAGGAATGGATGAAGCCCGGGGCCACTCCCAAGGTCGGAGCTGATTTCGATGCCGCAGTCGCTCAGGATGCTAAAGTTCACTGTCGGGCCTACCATGAAGCCGATGTGGCGAACAGCTGTATCAAGAACTGGCATATCGAATTTCTGCGTGGCGGTGAGTTTCAAACCTTTACCGATATTCAGAAATGTTGGGAATTTGTGAAAGCTGCCAATGCAGATTTGGGAACCAAGTTCTTTAAGATCATGGTCGATGCGGCTCACTGTGGAGACTCGGATCTTTCAATTCCTGAGAACGAAGACCTTATTGCACAGATCGCTGAGTCCGGCGAAATGGGAATGTTCCATGCGTCTGCCAAAACGACACGTGGTTGCCTCACTACTGACGATGGTTGGATCGGGGCACTTCTAGCGGCCGCCGCAAAAACCGGAAAACTGGAATATGTTTTCGTTGAACTTTTTCACCACGAAGATCCTGCTCTTCAAGGGCTTCGTGACCTGGATCCGGGGCATGGACTGGATACGACTGATGGCCGAACTTATTCCGAGGCGGTTGCCGATGGCGTGACTGAAGTTGCGCACCGTCTCAATAATCTCGTTCTGCGTGGATATTTGAAAAACTAGAGTAGGCCTAAGTCGGCGACAAGGTTTCAGGGGTGCTGTTGGAAGAAGAGGGGATGAAAGCCATTTCCTTCCCTACCTTCATTCGGGTAATTTGCCTTCTTGGGGCCTTTGGCCTGGCGGTGCTTTTCCTGCCGAAGATCTCTTTCTTTCCACGCTCGGCATACGGTCCGGTTTTGCACGAGGAAGTCTCGGGTTTCTCTTCAATCAGGGTTCGAGGCACCGATTCGAAACGCCATCTTCTGTTTGTTTCCGAACGCGGAAAGGAGCAATTGCAGTCCTCGATTGATCTTCAAGAACCGCAAGTTCTACAGGTTGCCTACACCCGCTCTTTGTTTGTTTCCTTTCTATTTAAAAACCCTCAGGAGAGAATCTTGATCGTCGGTCTCGGAGGGGGAGGGATGATACGGTTTTTTCATCATCAGTTTCCGAATTCAATTGTCGAAGTCGTGGAGATTGATCCGGCGGTGGTGAGGGTCGCGAAAGAGTATTTCGAAACTGATGAGAAAAAGGGGATTAAAATTCACACGGCAGATGCATTTGAATTCCTTAAGCGGGACCTCCAGGCCTACGATGTCATTTATATGGATGCATTTCTCCGGCCATCTGTTGATCGGGAATTGGGTGGAAAAACGGCACGCCTCAAAACGGTTGAATTTCTGAAGGAAATTCGGGATCAGTTGGAACCGGACGGGGTATTGGCCTGCAATCTGATTCGCCATCGCCCGGCAACGGCTGGTGACATTGCTGCGCTCCGGGAAGTGTTTCCCACCGTGAGAGTTTTCAATGTTCCCGGCACGGGAAACATGGCGGTGATGGCGTGTAAAAAGGAAATCAATCTCTCCAGGAATCAGTTGATCTCCAGAGGCGAAGACCTTGAGGCAGAAACCGTGACAGGATTGCCTCTGGGAGAATTTGCGGCCTCGCTGGAAGAGTAGGGGGAAAGAAATAGGATAAAAATGGTCGGGACGACAGGATTTGAACCTGCGACCCCCACACCCCCAGTGTGATGCGCTACCAAACTGCGCCACGTCCCGGTCGACCATTTCTGATCCTGCAGAAAATCCGCAGGGCCGATAGTTTGACCGATTTTACTCAAAGCGCAAGCGTGGTCAGGAGAAAAAAATGGCGCAGATTTTTAAACAATTTTGGGGTAAGGAGGAAATCCTGTGGCATGATGGACGCCCCATGAACCAAGAGCCCAAAATTAAAGTCGTCGTAGTCGGAGCGAGCGGATACACTGGGCAGGAACTCCTTCGCTTGCTTATCATGCATCCACTTGTGGATTTGGTAGGGATTACATCGCGTCAGGAATCGGGACGTCCGATCGGGGAGTTGTATCCACGTTTTTCCGGCGCTCCGGGTATCGAGAACCTCCGGTTCATGGATCCGGATATTGACGCGATTGTTGAGACAGGTGCGACGTGTGCATTTTTGGCTTTGCCTCATGGGGTGGCTTATGAATTCGCGGGTGCGCTGCTCGATCGTGGGCTGAAAGTGATCGACCTGAGCGCTGACTTCAGGCTGAGAAGTGCTGATGTTTATCGGGAATTCTACGAACATGAGCATCCGGCTCCGGAGTTGTTGAAGGATGCCGTTTTTGGATTGCCTGAGATTTATCGGGATGAAATTTCGTCGGCCAGCCTCGTGGCTTCGCCTGGATGTTATCCCACCAGTATTTTGATTCCTTTGATCCCCTTGGTGAAAGCAGGACTCGTTAATCCTGACACAATCACTGTATCCAGTGTCAGCGGCGCCAGCGGTGCCGGAAAAAAAGCGGACACATCTTTGCTTTTCACCGAGGTGAATGAAAGCGTCCGGGCTTACGGGGCACCAAAGCATCGGCATTTGAGCGAGATTGAACAGGAATTGAGCAATGCCGCAGGTCGCGAAGTTGTGATTTCCTTTGTCCCTCATTTGATGCCGGTAAACTGCGGAATCGCGACGACGATTTTCGCAGAGCTATCCGTAGCTCCAGATAAAGCTGGAGGCATGGTCGATCGGGAACTCCGTGACTTCTATAAAGACGCTTGTTTCGTCAGGATTCTCGGGGAAAACGCATTTGCGGATACGAAAAATGTGACGAGGACTAACTTTGTCGATGTCGGATGGGTTGTAGATCCGCGGACCAAACGTTTGATTGTTTCGAGTGCGGAAGATAATTTAGGAAAAGGTGCTGGCGGACAGGCAATACAAAGTTTTAACGTAATGAATTCCTTGCCTGAGGACATTGGATTGCGTAACTATTGATCCGAAACCGTTTGTTTATTCATTGATGAGTTCAAAACTCGAAGAAATCTCAGGAGGAACTTGTGCTCCAAAAGGATTCCGCTGCAGCGGGGTCAGCTGCGGGATTAAGGATCCGGAATCGGATAAGCTTGATCTGGCGTTGATCTATTCCAAGTATCCAACGGTGGGCGCTGCGGTTTTCACCCAGAATGAAGTGGCTGCAGCTCCAGTACAATTGTCTTCAAACTATATCAAGACAACTGAGCCGCAGGCGATCATTGCCAACAGTGGAAATGCGAATGCGTGCACTGGAGTGATCGGGACCGAGCACGCCAGGAGAATGGCGGTGCTGGCAAGCAGGGCCTTAGGGATAAAGCAACGGGCTGTTCAGGTCTGCTCGACGGGAATTATCGGTGTTCCTCTGCCCATCGAACGCATCGAGTCGAAAATCCCGGAACTGGTAGAGGGCCTGGAGAAAGATGGAGGAACTGCGGCTGAGGCAATTATGACCAGCGACACGAAGCCCAAGTCGTACTCGGTCAAGCTTACGATCAACGGGGAGGCGATTCGGATAGGGGCAATTGCGAAAGGAGCCGGTATGATTAATCCTCATATGGCGACCATGCTTTGTTTTGTGACCACAGATGCGGCAATATCGAAGGCTGAGATCGTCGCCGCGACCCAGGATGCTGTCAGTGCCAGTTTCAATCGAATTTCCGTGGATGGGGACATGAGCACGAATGACACGGTTGTCGTCATGGCGAACCATCGCGCCGGAAACAGGCCGATTACCCGGGCCGGAAAGGGGAGCAAAGAATTCAGAGAAGCGCTTTCTCATGTGATGTTGAATCTCGCGAAGAAGATTGTTGCCGACGGTGAGCGGGTCACCAAGCTGGTGGAAGTTCAAGTGAGAGGGGCTGCTAGCTTGATCGATGCTCAGCGCGTCGCCAGAGCTGTTGCCAACTCAAAGCTCGTGAAATGCTCCTGGAATGGAAACGATCCCAATTGGGGGCGAGTCATTCACGCAGTCGGATATTCAGGTGCGCGAGTGAAAGAGCAACTGATAGATATCTTCTTTGGAGGCGTCGCCGCAACGCGGGGCGGATTGGCAACCGATACTCCCCTTCAGGATCTCGTTGATGTGGTGAAAGAAAGAGAGTTCACTGTGGGGATCGATCTCAATCTTGGAAAGGGCAGTTACAATATCTACACTGCAGATCTTTCTCCTGAGTATGTGGAGTTCAATCGCGAAGAATACGCGTTGAACAGAATGAAAAAATAAGGGTCGATTCGGGCTCGATCCGCAGATTCGATGTTCTAGAGTTTCTGAGGGCAAAAGCGATTGCCTTATTGGCCTGAGCGATCTCTTCCGGAGAAGTGACTGACGGCGCTTCTCCGACAAAATATTCATTTCCAGGCAATAAATAGAAACGGAATCTTTTCTTGCCCCTCACAGGAATTCCGGCATGTTTACCGCTTCGCTTTTCGATGGCCTCCGAGTTCCAGCAACAAATAGAAAAGGCAGCCGTGCTGTTAGAGGCACTCCCGTATCTACAGACTTTTCGAGGGAAAACTTTTCTCATCAAAGTTGGCGGTAGCGCAATGGATGATCCGCAGCTGGTTCGTAAGCTTCTTAGGGACGTCGTTTTTATGGAAGTGGCAGGAATCAATCCGGTGATTGTCCATGGCGGAGGAAAAGCTATCTCTGCAGCGATGAAAGAGTCGGGCCTGGAAGAAGCTAAATTTGTTGGAGGACAGCGAGTCACGACGGATGAGGCCATGAGCATCGTGGAAAAGACACTATCCGAAGTGATTAATCCGGGGCTGGTCAAGAGTTTGATAAGCTTTGGAGGAAGAGCCGTCAGTGTTCCCGGGAGTCGTGCCTTTATTGGTGGCCGCTTGAATGAGGAGCTATGCCGGGTAGGAAAAGTAATTGATATTGATTTGGCGGAGATCGAATCAGCCATTGCTGAGGAGGTGGTCCCGGTTGTATCACCGATTGCCCGGGAGAGTGAGACTGGTCTAAGTTTGAATGTAAACGCCGATTTGGCCGCGAGTGCTCTCGCATCGAAGTTGAAAGCGTCAAAGTTGGTTTTTCTTAGCGATGTTCGTGGACTGATGCAGGATCCTGCAGATGACTCGACGCTGATTCCCTCTTTAAAGGTTGATGAAGTAGACGGCTTGATCAAAGACGGAACGATCGGCGGAGGAATGATTCCAAAAGTAAGATCCTCGGTTGAGGCCCTGGAAGCCGGCGTTGGGAAAGTTCACATGGTGGATGGCCGGGTTTCTCATTCCCTGCTCCTTGAAATTTTCACTGAAAGCGGAATTGGAACCGAAATTGTAAAATGAATACCGCTGAGCTGACCGAAAAGTATGTGTTGGGAAACTACGGACGGTTTCCTCTGTCATTTTCGCGCGGAGAAGGCTGCTGGATTTGGGATGAAGCAGGGAGAAAATATCTCGATTTTGCGACAGGTATTGCGGTTTGCTCCCTCGGGCACAGTCCGGATGTAATGCGAAATGCCCTCGAAGAGCAGGGGGGGAAACTGATTCACTGTTCCAACCTTTATCAAATTCGGGAGCAGGCGGAACTGGCTGAGTTTCTCGTCGAGAAAGTAGTAGAGCGGCCGGGAAAAGTATTTTTCTGCAATAGCGGTGCCGAAGCGAACGATACCTTGATCAAGCTTGCCCGGAAGTATGCCTTCGACAAATACGGTGAGTCCGGAAAGAGTGGGGAAGTGATTACCTGTAAGCAGTCTTTTCACGGGCGAACCCTGGGAGGAATTGCAGCGACCGGACAGGAAAAAGTGAAGATTGGTTTCGATCCCTTGCTCCCGGGATTTCTGCACGTGCCTTTTAATGACTGCGAGACATTGCGTGAAGCCGTGTCTGAAAAAACCGTCGCGATTCTTTTTGAGCCGCTACAAGGCGAAGGCGGAATTCATCCGGCCACACCGGAGTTTTTACAGACAGCATCCGATTTGCGGGAGGAGTTCGATCTTCTCCTGATGTTTGATGAAGTGCAGTGTGGAGCCGGTCGGTCCGGGGACTGGTGCGGGTGGCGGACGGTTCTCAAAGATTCCGAAGTGAATGTCGAGCCGGATGCGGTGAGTTGGGCGAAAGGCCTTGGCGGCGGATTTCCAATTGGAGCGATCTGGGCGGCCGACAGCTGTCAGGCTGCACTCGGACCGGGCACTCATGGTTCCACTTTTGGTGGAACCCCGCTGGGATCTGCAGTTTCGCTGGCAGTGCTGAAGGAAATTGAAGAGGCCGGGCTTTTGCGGAATGTCAGGAATCAGGAAGCCAGAATTCGTAAGCGGGTTTCTGAGTGGAACGTTCCCGCTGTCGACTCTTTGCGCGGGCTTGGGCTGATGCTTGGATTTGTTCTGGACCGTTCGGTTCTGGAGAAAAATAATGAATTCCGGGATTCCGGAAAGACCCCCTCCCTCTTTGTGGTGGGCAAATTAATGGAGGCGGGAATGCTGACTGTTCCCGCTGGAACGGAGGTCGTGCGATGGTTGCCGCCTCTCAATGTCACCGACGGCGAGGTCGATACCGCGCTGCAATTATTCGAAGAAGTCGTATCCTCTCTGTGAGTTTTGACTTTTCGAAAAAGAAGAAAGGCTGAATGCCAAATGAAACATTTGTTAGGAATTGAAGAACTGTCGGCAGGGGATATCACCCGGCTCGTCGATAGTGCCGTCGAACTGAAAGCGGAACGTGGAAATCATTCTGTCCAGCCGCTCGCAGGAGAAACCTGGGCCATGATTTTCACGAAATCCTCAACGCGGACTCGTGTCAGTTTTGAAGTGGGATTGAATGAGCTCGGAGCCACCTCCATGTTTTTAAACGCCAACGATATTCAGCTTGGCCGGGGTGAGCCCATCAAAGACACCGCGCGTGTGCTCGGCAGAATGGTCCATGGTGCAATCATCCGAACCTTTGATCAGCAGGACGTGGTTGATTTCGCGAACTACGGAAAGATCCCGACGATTAATGCTCTCACTGACGAAGAGCACCCTTGTCAGATTCTGGCAGACTTGCTCACGATTCGGGAGAAACTCGGTGGTTGGGACGGAAAGAAGATTGTCTTTTTCGGTGATGGCGACTGCAACATGGGACGTTCCTGGGCCTGGGCTTCGAAGAGGCTCGGATTCGAACTGGTGATCGCGGCGCCATCGGAGTTTCAGCCTCAGGCGGAGTTCATGGAACGGCTCGGGGAATCACCTGTGCTTGTGACGGATGATGCCATAGCAGCGGCAGAGAATGCGGACGTTTTGTATACGGACACCTGGATCAGCATGGGAAAAGAAGCGGAAGCTGAGGATAGGCTCAAAGTTCTGGCTCCTTTTCAAATTGATGACCGGATTGTCGGACTCGCCAATTCCGGCGCAATCGTTCAACACTGCCTGCCAGCCTATCGCGGCAAAGAGATCACCGAGAAAGTTCTCGAAGAACGGCAGGATGAGATTTTTCAGCAGGCGGAGAACCGGCTTCACGCTCAGAAAGCCATTCTCGTCGAATTGGCTGCGGGCCGCTGAGTCAGTGGATCGATTCAAGAGGATTGACTCGACGATTCAAGCCTGTTAGGTGAATGGTAATGATTCGCGTTTTCGTTTTGGCTCTCATTTTGTGCGGCTGCGCTTCTCATCAGGGCACACGGAGAGAAAAGTGTCCGATACATGATGCGGCTCTCAGGAGAGTAACCGTGTTTTCTTTGGGGCCGGATGTCCATTTTTCCTCTGAGTATATGGCGGAGAGGTACAAAAAGGCGCCGCATGCTGTTTCTTTGCTGAGAACAACGGATCGCCGACTCTCGTGCGATATACTTCCACCCGAGCGGATCTTCTATTGTCCAGCCTGTGAATCTGTATTTCCTTCCTTAAAGTATCATTCGCTTTTTCCCGAACCGGTCAAAAAGGCGGAGTAGTCTATTTAAGGTGTCCACTTCAGGTCTGCTTGTTTGTTCACGAGTCAATTTCTGTTGCCTTCCCGGACTGGTCTCGTACGGTTTGCGCTTGTATGCGTGTCGAATATTCAGAGGGCAGGAGCATTCTTTGTGAATCTCCAGCCGAGGAAGTGGCGAATATAATCACCCACGGTTTTGGGGCCCTTCTTGGTGTTGCGGCCACTGTCGTGATGATTGTGTTGGCCGTTCCCCACTCAGCCTGGCATGTGGTTAGCGTTTCGGTCTTCGGGGCGAGTTTGATTCTGCTTTACACCTGCTCAACGATTTATCATTGGACGACTTCCCATCACGGAAAACTTAAGCTTCAGATTGCGGATCATGTTCTCATTTTTGTTTTGATCGCCGGAAGTTACACTCCCTGGCTCCTGGTGAGTTTGAGGGGGCCGTGGGGCTGGTCACTCTTCGGTGCGGTGTGGGTGATTGCGGTTTGTGGAACTTATCTGAAGATCAAACGGATCCGCGGATTGGAAAAAGTCAGTTCTTTTCTCTACATCGCGATGGGTTGGATCATCGTACTCGCATTTCGCCCCTTGATGGAGAATGTGAATTCAGTCGGGGTTTCCTGGTTGGTGGCCGGGGGTCTCTCCTACACCGTTGGCGTCGCGTTTTTCGCGATGCAGAGAGTTCGTTTCGCCCACGCAATCTGGCATTTGTTCGTTCTGACAGGGAGTGCCTGCCATGTCTACGCGGTGATCCGTGGAGTGCTAATCGCTCAGTAATCGAGAACAGGGTCGGGGCGAACAGCGGGTTCGGGATACTCAAAGGTCTTACCTTCGAAATTCCGAATCACGGTTCGTTCGTCATTTTTCTGGAGAACGTAGTCTGGATTGATGGGGACTTTGCCTCCTCCGCCCGGGGCATCGATCACGAACTGGGGAATCGCATAGCCCGTGGTGTGGCCGCGGAGTCCTTCGATGATTTCGATTCCTTTGGAAACCGGAGCCTGAAGGTGGGATGAACCCTGGATGAGATCGAGCTGATAGAGGTAGTAGGGCCGAACCCGGCTCATCAGCAATTTGTGAACCAGGGTTTTCATCGTGTCGAGATCGTCATTCACTCCGCGAAGAAAAACGCTTTGATTGCCGAGTGGAATGCCGTGATTGGCGAGGCGCTCGAGACCTTCTTTCACTTCAGTGGTGAGCTCACGTGGATGGTTTACGTGAACGCTCATGAAGAAAGGATGGTACTTCGCCAGCATTTCACAAAGTTGAGGGGTGATTCGCTGGGGAAGGAAAATGGGAACCCGGGATCCGATACGAATAAACTCGATGTGTTCGATTTTATGGAGGCGGCTTAGAATTTTTTCGAGTTTGGCATCCGAGAAAAGAAGAGGGTCGCCACCGGATAGAAGTACATCGCGAACTTCTGTATGTTCTTCGAGGTATTGAAAGGCGGCTTCGAAGTCGGTGTCGAGTTCCTGTTCTCCCGCGCCACTGACGACACGGCTGCGGGTGCAATATCGGCAGTAGGCGGCGCATCGGTCGGTGACGAGGAAAAGCACTCGATCAGGATAGCGGTGAACCAAGCCCGGAACAGGCATGTGTGAGTCCTCACCGCAGGGGTCTGCCATTTCGTAATCAGAGACCAGGGTTTCCTCAACCCGGGGAATGATTTGCCGTCTAATTGGACAATCTGGATCGTCTCTGTCGATAAGGTTGAAGAAATGGGGCGTAATCGCCATGGCCAACTTGGAGCCGGAAAGAATCACTCCGTTTCTTTCCTCTTCCGAGAGATTCAGATGCTCTTCCAATCCAGATAGAGAGGTGATCCGATTTTTAAGCTGCCAAGTGTGGTTACTCCATTCTTCATCGGTAACTCCGGAATTTGCCCAGTAGCCGGGAGCATGGGAAACAAACTCTTTTTTTAGATCCTGATCGCGAAGATGGTGCATGAAGCAAGGGGGGGGCGGGTTTTGAAAGGTTTCCGGTGGAGGTTTGTGACGAGTGATCTTCTGAAACCTTACAATCGTTTTGAGGGTAGATGCTCGCAGAAAATACTCAATTCAGCCAGAATCTCCACTGTTTAACTGAGCCAATATAAGGTGAATATAGAGGGGCGAGAGTATAAATTTAATGACCCTTTGTAAGGAGGTCTGAAGCTACCAGGCCACTGGAATGTGTGAAAATTGGAGAAATAGTGGTCTGTTTGTTAAAAAGCATTACATTCCACTATAGTGACTCCTGCATCCAAAATACTGGCCCGGCTTTCGCGTCCTCACTGGTTTGAGATCATTGAATTGATCAAAAGATCCGGGGGGCTGGCTGTGGGTGAACTCGCTGAAGAACTCGGAATGAGTTATATGGGAGTGAAAAAGCATTGTCTGGCGATGCAAAAGCTCGGCTATCTGGACACTTGGCGCCGTCCCAAGGATGTGGGCCGTCCCGAAAAGCTCTATCGTTTGACTTCCCGCCTCGATCCCGTTTTTGCCGGAATTGGAGACGAGGTGACCCTTGCCATACTCGAAGCTGCCGCAGAGATGGAAGTGAATGCGGCAGAAAAGCTTCTGTTTTCCTATTTCCGGAAGAGAACGGAGAAATATCTGTCGGAACTGAAGGGAGATTCCGTTCAGGAAAGGGCGGAGAATTTCGCGGCTATCCGAACGAAGGAGGGATACTATTCTCAGTGCGATTATTCTGAGGAAGAAGGATTGCGGATCAACGAGTATCACAATCCTCTGGAGCCGCTGTTTAATAAGTTTCCCACAGTCGAGCGGATGGAAGTTCAGATGATGGGAAAAATTCTTGCTGCTCATGTGGAGCGAACGGTCGAAAGAGCTTCGGGACTGGCAAGATACCGGTTTGACTTATCGCCGCGGTAGTGTCCGTTCGTCTTTGTTTTATGAGCAAATACGAAGACGAAAATGTTCTGGTGATTCCCCGCAGTTTGTTTGACGAGTTGGGAGCTTTCGAAGGTATCAGCCTTGAGCCCGAAAAGTATCTGCCAACGATGCTGGACCCGGAGAATAACTTTTTCCTCTCTCGTGATGACGCTGAAGATGATCCGTCTCACAAACAGATTATTCCCTACGCAATTTTCCGGTTTGAAGACCGGTTTCTGCATTATGTCCGCGGAGGTGGCTCAGGAGAAAAACGACTTGCTGCTAAAGGCTCTCTGGGAATAGGCGGGCACATCAATGATACCGATTTTGCGGCGGCTTCTCTTGATAAGGACACCTATGCGACCGGCGTTGAACGTGAGATAGACGAAGAATTAACGATTGATGGAGGCTATTCTCAAAAGGTTCTGGGATTGATCAATGACGATTCCAATGAAGTTGGGCAGGTCCACCTCGGCGTCGTTCACCTTTTCACCCTGACTACCGATCAGGTTACTCCAGGCGAAGACAATATTACCGAGCTTGAATTTTTTACTTTGGAAGAGTTGCAGGCCCGGCGCGACCGACTGGAAAGCTGGTCACAAATATGTCTCGACGGCCTCGCTCAGGTCTGGCGGGATTTGTGAAGGATCTGGCTGAGTCCGATCCCCAGTCCCAGTCCGTAGAATACTCCCCAGGCGAGTCGGGAGACTACTGCTGTCGTCTCTTTAGAGTCGAACAAATTCAAAGGCATAGGGTTTTTACCAAGAATGCTGTAGTGGATGAAGTCTCCCAGATAGTAGCCAATCGTGTGCCAGAAAAACACCACGGTAAGTGCTGAGAAAATACTTCCGCTGATTTGAGAACTTTTCTTCAGCACGAAGACAAATGCGAGTAGCCCGAGAGCAGATCCGGCCACTTCGCCGAATGTGTTCTTTAAACCAAACCAACAAATTGACCACAGGGTTGCGTAAAGGGAGAACCCGATCGCAAAACTGATTGCCAGTTTGATTGCGTTGCCGGCTCCCGCTTTTCCCGTAGCAGGGAAGAGGCTCAGGCCACCCAGTCCGAAGAAAACAATCGCGCACGAAACATAGAGGCCTACTTCTGAAGGGAAGAGGCGTATACTAAATGCCCAGCAGCAGAACGATGCGACGGCAACAAGTGTGAAGAGGATTGCGGGAGTTATGATTCCGCAGCAACAGGGTGGTTTATTTTCGGTCATAGATCTTCACTTAATATTAACATCTAAGGTAGTGAACACCAAATCGTTATAAACTTGAAAATAACTGCTTGGAATCTGGAATACCTACATTAGAGTTCGGACCCTAAATATAGAAAAAATACCATGGCTGTAAGATACGATCAGAAAACAAAAGACGAAGTAGTTGCCTTCATTGAGCAATACAACGAAGACAATGGTAGAGGCGGTCAGGCCGCTGCTGCTAAAAAATACAAGCTCAATCCGATCACGGTTAAGTCGTGGTTGGAAAAAGCCGGTGTGAAGACTCCGGGTAAGAGTGGCAAAAAGAGAAAAGGCGGAAAGCGCGGACCGAAAAAAGGTTCGAAGCAGACTGTTGTCTCCCAGGCTTCCTCGTCAGCTTCTAACTCCATCACAGACAATCTGAAGAGAATGTCCGAGATTCAAAAGGAGATTTCCAAACTCAGTAGTGAGTATGAGAAGTTGAAAGGAAAAATCTAATTTTCCTGTAAGACGAATCAATTCGAAAACCGCAATGGCTTGAACGCTGTTGCGGTTTTTTCGTTGGTAGCTGAGCCGATTGCCCTTTTTAAAAGTTCATCTATCGTAAACAACTATCTTCACCAATCTTGCATAATGAAAAAACAAAAGTTTATAGTTATATCTTCCTTTCTAATGACATGTGCATTTGTGGGTTCTGTTATGACTGCCGAAGCTGCTGAAGGAACAAGAAGTATAGTTGTATCCGGTTTTGAAACAGGCATTGTTTTTGAAGAGGAGAACGCGGATATGCCGAGGCAGGTGGCAAGTCTGACGAAGGTGGCGACAGCAGTCATCGTTTTGAAATGGATCGAAGAGGGCCATGGTAAGCCCTCAGATCTGATGACTGTTTCCACTACTGCATTAAAAGGCGGAGCCAATCAGATGGGCTTACAGGCAGGGGATCAAGTTGCGGTGGAAACTGCCCTTTATGCCGCGATGATGGCATCGGATAACGCGTCTGCGGCGGTGCTTGCGGAGTATGTTGGAGAGCGCTTTCCGGGAGGGCTTGAAAGTGGAGATTCGTTTGTCGAAAAGATGAACGGTTTGGCAGTAGGTATGGGAATGAATCAGACGAAGTTTGTCAATCCTCACGGACTGGACAGCGATGGCTCTCTTGGCGTTTCCACAGCACGGGACATTTCACTTCTTGCGATTCATGCGATCTCCAAAAATGGCTTTCTCAAGATCTGTTCTGAGAAAAAGAAGCAGGTTTCGTTTTTGCGGGGGAATGAAACGGTCCAGGTGACCTTGAAGAATACCAATTCCCTTCTGGGACGAGACGGCGTGGATGGTATGAAGACCGGAACGACCAGACGATCCGGGCCGTGTCTGATTGCCACTGCGACGAAGACCTTTCCAGGGGATGAGCCTGGTGATACGCATCGAATTATTTCCGTCACTTTAAATGTCGATGATCGGTTCGAGAAGTCCGCTGAGTTTCTTGAGGAGGGCTGGAAAGAATATGACCGTTGGCTGAAAATGGGACGTCCTGAAGAGGGCAGGCAGCATTTGCGAAAAGCGAAAAAGTAGCCGTTGGTGCCGCGCTATGAGCGGACAGAAAATTGGGCTTTTAAACGGTGGAGGGGATTGCCCCGGACTAAACGCTGTGACACACGGTGTTGTCGGTGCGGCAAAGAAATTGGGTTGGGATGTGATCGGATTTCGCGATGGCTTTGAAGGTCTGTTTCCGCCGGGAGACTGCAAACTTCTCAAGGCAGAGAAAACCGCCGGAATTCTCAAGCTGGGAGGAACGATTCTGGGGACGACCAATCGCGGAAGCTTCTCCTCAAAGGTAGGAGAGGGTGGAATTCGGAAGATTCCGGCTGAGATCATGGCTCAGGCACGGGAAACTTTAGAAGCTCAGGGAATTTCAGCCCTGGTTTGTGTCGGGGGCGACGGAACTCTGACCACCGCTTTGCAGTTTCAAGATGAGGGGTTTCCTGTGATCGGAGTGCCCAAGACGATTGATAATGATCTCAGAGCGACGGCGATGACTTTTGGATTTGATTCGGCGACCCAGGTGGTTGTGGATTCGCTCGATCGCCTGCATACGACGGCGTCGAGTCACAAACGGGTAATGATTCTTGAAGTGATGGGGCGTCATGCCGGGTGGATTGCGCTCTATGGAGGAATTGGTGGAGGCGCCTCGGCTATCCTTCTCCCTGAAATCCCTTTCGATTATCAGAAAGTCGCCAATGCGATTCTGGAACGCGAGGAACACGGTTTTCGCAGTTCGTTGATTGTCGTTTCTGAAGGAGCTGCTCCTGCCGGGGAAGCTCAGGTGATCGCGGATGCATCGGGCCAGGGTGAAGTCCGGCTCGGCGGAATCGGCGAGCAGGTCGCGGATAAAATCTCGGAACTCACCGGAAAAGAGACTCGATGCACCACCCTGGGGCATCTGCAAAGAGGGGGGAGCCCTACCAGCCTCGATCGAGTCCTGGGGACACGCTTCGGAGTAAAAGCTGTTAAATTGATAGAAGAGAAAAGATTCGGACGTATGGTCAGCTACCAACAATATCACGTGGGTTCCGTCCCCATCAAAGAAGCCGTCAGTGAGTTGAATCTGGTGGATCCTGAGGGGGAATTGGTGGACACAGCGAAATCTGTTGGTATTTGTTTCGGCGACTGATTCGCCTCATTCAAACTATAGAAAAAACAGCATGAATGCTCTCCTGAAACTCTTACAAACTAATGCCCGTCTCAGCTCCAGTGAGTTGGCGGATCGCCTTGGTATCGACGAATCCCAAGTTGAGGAAAAATTGGCGGTATTTGAGACGGATGGAACAGTCCTTGGATATCATGCTGTTGTTGATCGCGATAAAACGGATAACCGTGATGTGTCGGCTTTGATTGAAGTGAAGCTTACTCCGGAACGCGAAGGGGGATTCAACCGCCTGGCAGAACGAATCGCAAAATTCGATCAGGTCAGCAATTGTTACCTCATGAGCGGCGGCTACGATCTCGCTGTTGTTGTCGAAGGTTCCGACCTGCGTGAAGTGGCCAGTTTTGTCAGTGATAAATTGAGCACCCTTGAAGGTGTCGTTTCCACTGCAACCCACTTTCAATTGAAGGTGTACAAACAAAACGGTTTCCTCGCAACTTCGGCTGCTGAACCGAAGCGGCTTCCTGTCACTCCCTGACTTTTTTTCTCATGAAGCCTTTAGAAGAACGCATTGCGAGTCAGGTTTCCCGTATTCCGAGATCGGGTATTCGTGACTTTTTTGAACTCGTGCAAGGTAGGGATGATGTCATCTCGCTCGGTGTCGGTGAGCCGGATTTTGCGACTCCCTGGCATATTCGTGAAGCCGCGATTTACTCCATGGAGCAGGGGGAAACGAGTTACACCTCGAATCTCGGATTACTTTCCCTGCGGGAATCAATCTCAAGCTACGTTGAGGATCTGTTTAACGTTTCCTACGATCCCGCATCAGAAATTCTGGTGACGGTTGGGGTATCGGAGGCCCTCGACCTGGTTTGTCGTGCGCTTTTGAATCCCGGTGACGAGGTGGTTTATCATGAACCCTGTTACGTGAGCTACTGCCCGAGCATCGTGATGGCCTACGGCAAAGCGGTCGCGGTTGAGACCAAAGTCGAAGATGAATTTGTTTTAAAAGCCGAAGACGTCGCCGCAAAAATCACGGACAACACCCGGATGATTCTTCTGAATTTTCCGACCAACCCTACCGGCGCGGTTGAGCCAGTTAGCGAGCTGAAAAAGATTGCTGACCTTGCGATTGAGCATGACCTCATCGTGGTGAGTGATGAAATTTATTGTGAACTACTCTACGGTGGCGAAACCGGAATGGAACAGGGCGAGCATACATCGATCGCAAGCTTTCCCGGAATGAAAGAGCGCACGATTCTTCTTCATGGTTTTTCCAAAGCGTTTGCTATGACCGGTTTTCGACTCGGTTACGCTTGCGCCCCGGCCGTTTTGACGGAAGCGATGATGAAGATCCACCAGTATTCGATGCTCTGTGCTCCCATTATGAGTCAGAATGCTGCAATCGAGGCTCTGAAAAACGGTGCAGGTCCGGTTGAAGAAATGCGGCGTGCCTATGCCGAGCGTCGCAACTTGTTGCTAAAACGTTTCCGTGAAATGGGCGTCCCATGTTTTACCCCGGGCGGTGCATTCTATGCGTTTCCTGACATTCGTAAATTCGGTCTTTCCAGTAAAGAGTTCGCCCATCGGCTTCTTGAAGAGGAAGATGTCGCGGTTGTTCCCGGGACAGCTTTCGGTGAGGCCGGTGAAGGATCGGTTCGCTGTTGCTATGCTACTGCCTACGATAAGCTTGAGATCGCTCTTGATCGAATCGCTGCCTTTGTGAGTCGACTGTGAAATTCTCTATTGTTTGAGACCGTTTTTGTTATGAGCCAATTGAAAAAAGCTTCCATTCTTGCCGCAGGCAAAGGAACCCGGATGCGGGAACTGACTGATGATATCCCCAAGCCGATGATTGAGGTGAAAGGGGCGCCGATTCTAGAGCACATTGTCCGTGGTCTCGTATCGAATGGGATCGAAAAGATTCTCATCATCGTGGGTTACCGGAAAGAAGTGATCACCGATTATTTCGGCGACGGCTCAAAATTCGGCTGTGAGATTTCTTATGTCGAACAGGTGGTTCAGGATGGAACCGGTCGCGTTGTCGACCTGGTGAAAGACTTTTCGAATGGGGATCCATTTATTCTGAGCTACGGAGATATTCTCGTTCCGGAGGAATCCTACGCACCGCTGGTGGATTTTACGGATGTAGACGGAAAATTGACCGTGAAGATCGACGAAGACGTTCGCAAAGGTGGCGCTGTTTTTATCGAGAACGGAATGGTGACAGACCTCATCGAAAAGCCCAAAGAGGGGCAGCCGACGAGCCCGTATTACAACGCCGGGATTTACGCCTTTTCGGCACAGATTTTTGACTACACAGCGAAGCTGGAACTTTCCCCCCGTGGGGAATACGAATTGACCGATGCCATCGCTGCTCAGGTGAAAGACGGCTTGCGAGTCGAGGCTGTTGAACTCAAAGGCGACTGGGCGGATATCCGCGATCCGGAAGTGTTGGATGAGTTGAACGCGGAATCTTAAATTGATCGATTGCTGCGCATTATTCCGAGCTTCAGCAATCCAAGCACCGACACGCCGTCAACGATATCTCCGTTCATGGCCATGTGAATGGCTTCATCGACCGGGACGGTGCGGATAGCCAGTAATTCGCAATCTTCGGGATTTGCCTCGCCCTGAGTCAGGCCGGTCGCGACATAGATGGTGCATCTTTCGTCGGTGACGGAATTGGAAAGTGCCACGTTTTCGAGTAACAATTCCAAGTCGTCGGCGATCAGTCCGGTTTCCTCCTGCAATTCGCGGAGGGCGGCGGCTTCCGGTTCTTCACCTTCCGGGCAACCTCCTGCGGCGATTTCCCATTCGTAGGTCGAGGTCGCATATCGATACTGCCCGACCAGCCGGGTGCAGTCATTCCTGTCGATCGGAATGATGCCGATGGCGCGGGTTTTAAAATGGACCACTCCGTAGATTCCGGGTCCACCGCCCGGATGGGTAACCTGGCTTTCGGTGACTCGCAGCCACGGATTTTCGTAGACCACTTCCTGTTTGTGGGTTTGCCAGGGGTTCTCGGGGGCGTCGGTTTTATTCATGAAGATGGAACGGGCCGGTAACAGACCGGTAACAATCGTCAGGCACGATGGATGACGTTCAGAAGGATCCCAAAGACCAACTGAACCTCATACAAAATCAACTGGATCATCATACTATGAATAATAAAAAGAAAAACATCCGTCGTGTCAGTGGCTTCTCGCTGATTGAACTTCTCACGGTCATTTCGATCATGAGTATCCTCGCAACCATCTCATTTCCCGGCATCAAAATGGCGATGATGAGCGGTCAAATGGCACGGGCGACCTCTGATGCGAGAGGAATCTGTATCGGGCTTCGAGCCTGGGCCAACGACAACGATGGCCTCTTCCCGGTCGGAGAGGATGAAGAGGAAAATGAAATTGCCACCTCCAACGATGCATTTCGGTTGTTAATCCCGGATTACATCGACACCGAGAGGGTCTTTGCAAACGGGCGTTCGGCCCGGGGACGGGTAGCGGACAATCGCTTCGAAGAACTTGAAGATACCCTTGAGGCCGGAGAAAACCATTATGCTTATGTGGCAGGCCTTACCCATACCAGCAGATCAAACTGGCCGCTGGTAGTGGACGGAACCAACGGGAGCGGAGGCTACGTGAAGGAACAGGGGAGTAAAGGCGGGTGCTGGGAAGGGCGCAAAGCAATCGTCGCGTTTGTCGGCGGGAATGTCTCTGCGATAAAACTCAAAGGGGAACGCGATGGCGAACGCTTTATCCCACGAGATGGCTATCCCGACGAAAATATGCTCGATCTTGAAGCCTACATGGGGGAGAACGCCGAGCTTCTTGAGCCTGAAGAAGGAGAATGATTTCCTAAACAGTAAATCCTTGGTAAGTTAGAATTGTGAAAGCAGGAATGTGGCTCAGTCAGCGGCAAGTGAGATGGCTCATTGTGTTGCTGGCCTTGCTGCCACTCATCCCCGGTGTCCTTCTGGTGCAAGTGATGCTTCAGAATGCGATGCGCGACCGGGATTCTGCCGTCAGCGAAGTCACCGATATTTATCGGGCGCAGCTCAGCCTACTGGTGGAGAAATTTTCCGAGGAGAGTAAGGATGAAGAGGGCGAAAGACTTGTCCGACACCTGAAGACCATCTTTATCGAAGATGTTTCTCTGCTCATTGCAGACCGGGAGGGAGTCATCGTTTCGGGAAGCCTGAGTGATCTTTCCCGTGATGCGATTGTTTATGAGGTGGCGACGGGTCGATTCAAAGGCTGGACCATTTCTCTGGATCAGCTGGAGGAGTTTCCGGAATATTTTAATGAGCAACGGGCCCGGACTTTCTGGCACGCGGTGATCATCGTGTTTGGCGTAACTCTGATTGCCGGCGTGGTTTGGTTTACGGTTCATCGCCGTTTGCGGGTCGATGAACTTCGAAGTGATTTGCTGACGACGATTTCGCACGAAATAAAGACACCGGTCGCAGCGATGAAGGTGCTCATAGAAACCCTGGAGCAATCGGACGTCAATGAGGACACGAAGAGGGAGTATCTGAAACTGCTGGGTAGTGAAAATGAAAGGGTGGGGGAGTTGGCTGATCAGTTTTTGACATACAATCGGCTGGAGCGTGGGCAAATCAGCATTCGACCGGTAGAATGCTTTCTTCAAAATTTCCTGGCAGAAGAACTGGATCGCATGCGTCCGTTATTTGAGGCGGCAGGAGGGACCCTGATATTCGAATGCCCGGAGGATTTGCGAGTGAAGGTCGATGTTCCTGCCATGAAGATCGTGCTCGCAAACCTGGTGGAGAATGCACTGAAATACGGCGGATCCCCTCCGCGGGCCGAAGTTGTGGCGAAGTCCAGCGGACGACGTGTGGAAATAATTGTGAGCGATAGCGGTCCCGGAATTCCCCGCAAAGAAAGAAAGGCGGTGTTCCGGAAGTTTTACAGAAGTGATGCCCTCCTGAATCATGGGCATTCCGGAATCGGCTTGGGATTGGCCATCTGTCGGCGTTTTATGAAATTGCTGAAAGGAACGATCGAAGTTTCCACGGCGGAAAACGGAGACGGGGCCGAGTTGGTCATTTCTCTTCCAATGGCCCCGGTTGAGTGATGGACTATTTGAGCGAAGTCAGATGAGAGTATTGATCGTAGAGGACGACACCACACTGCTCCGGGTGGTCTCTGACAATTTTGCGAGTCGCAGTTTCGAGGTGGATACGGCAGTGGACGGCGAGGAGGCGATCGAGAAAGCGACTCGTTTTTCAGCAGATCTGATTATTCTCGATGTGATGATACCGAAGGTGAACGGCTATGAAGTGTGTCGCTATCTTCGTCAGGAGGGAATTCGGACTCCCATCATCTTTTTGACAGCGAAAGGGGAGGAGTCGGACATCCTGCTGGGCCTCGGTTTAGGTGCCGATGACTACCTCGCGAAGCCTTTTTCCATTCGCGAACTTCTTGCCAGAGCAGAGGCAGTGCTGAGACGGGCCGAAAATCGGAGTCCGGAAAAACAGGAGAAGTCGAAATTCAATTTTGGAGACTTTCAGCTCGATTTCTCTGCGAGGAAGCTAAGGGGAGCAGAGGGTAAGGCGATCAAATTATCGCCAAGGGAGTACCAGTTGCTGGCTTTTCTGGTTCGACATGGTGGAGAAGCATTGAGTCGAGAGCAGATCATGGATTCGGTATGGGGCTTTGGGGCCCGGGTTACGACTCGGAGTATCGATCGGTTTATTACCACGTTGCGGAAAAAAATTGAATCTCACCCGGGTGAGTTCATTGAGACGATTCGGGAATACGGTTACCGTTTTCGAAGCAGGGTGTGAATCGATTCCGTTTTCCTCTCTCGACGAAATTTAAATCGGGGATTAGGCTTTCGGCATGGGACCCAAAGTCTTGCTTCTATTATTTCTCTTCACTGTCTGGGTGTTTGCGTTCGAAAGTGAAGCTCAGGAAATTTCTCTGGAGTTCAGCATTTATCGGATGGACGAATCCATTGCCAAAGCTTTGGAAGACCGGCTCATTCAAGGAGGGGATGTAGCAGTCGCTACCTTTGCAAAACTTGCCGACTTCGAGAAACAACGTCGGGTGGTTAAAGAAGACAGCGTTTCCCTGCAACTGGAGAAGGCCGGCGATGCCAAAAAGTCTTCCAGTGAAAAGTCGATCGTTACTCACGCCGGTGATAGCAAAGATGGACTCGAGATCGAAGTGGATGTTGTGACAGGCGCGAACCTTCTGGATTTCAATTTGTATGCTGCCTACACTCGCGAGGGTAAAGGTGGCCCCCTTCAGGCGAATATTGCAACCCAGGTGCTCGCGAGGAGCGGTGTTCCCCTTCTCCTTTGTCGATGGCAATGGGAAGATGATTTACTCCTCTTGATCGGGGAATGTCGGGTCGAAGGAGCTACAGGTGAGGCTCCAGTTGGCGATCTTGTTTACCTTGAGTCTTCTTTTTTCCCGTCCGC
This sequence comes from uncultured Verrucomicrobiales bacterium, assembly GCA_913058215.1. GTDB lineage: Bacteria > Verrucomicrobiota > Verrucomicrobiia > Verrucomicrobiales > DEV007 > Arctic95D-9. The sequence continues at coordinate 220 of CAJXQE010000077.1, read as the reverse complement.
AGCTGATGCGGCGTCCGGGAGAAGTCGATACGCTTCTGCTCGATTGGCTTGTAGAAGCGGACAGCGCGCTAAAGCGGAATTTGTTCGTGGCTTGGATGATCCCAACCTTCCCCAGGACGATCATCCCGGGTTGAGGGTGTTGGTTGATCCGGTACTCGGCGCGGATGGCTCTCTGGCTGTCTCTTATACACATCTGACGCTGCCGACGAAGAGGATAGTG
>CAJXQE010000076.1 GCA_913058215.1 uncultured Verrucomicrobiales bacterium | reverse complement strand
CGAGATCAGCCTCGGTCTCGTGGGCTCGGAGATGTGTATAAGAGACAGCTCTTGACTCGTTCATCAAGGCGAAGCTCGGTAAAGCCGGTTTCGAAATGGCTGAACAAGCAGAGCCGCGCAAACTTTTGCGTCGGGCCAGCTATGACCTGATAGGCCTGCCCCCGACACCCGGGGAAATGGACGCATTTCTGACGGCATGGGAAAAGAATTCCGAAAGTGCCTGGAGCAACACCATCGACCGACTTCTCGCCAGCCCTCAATACGGCGAACGCTGGGCTCAACACTGGCTCGATGTGGCTCGCTATGCCGATACCGGCGGTTTCTCGAATGACTACGAGCGTTCCAATGCCTGGCGTTACCGGGACTATGTGATCCGCGCATTCAACGAAGACAAGCCCTACAATGAATTCATCATTGAACAACTTGCCGGCGATGAACTCGCAGATAACTCGGCGCTGAAGCGCTTCGGCGGAGACCGGGAGAAATTGAAGCAGGCACGACTCAAAGGAGACTTCACCGCAGAAGAAGCAGAATGGCTCGTCGCGACCGGCCTTCTTCGCATGGGTCCCTGGGACGATGCCATGGTGATGTTCGATGAGGCTCGTCAGCTCTACCTGGATGATGTTCTCAATTCCGTTGGTCAAACATTCCTCGCAACAACGATGCGTTGCTTCAAATGTCACGATCACAAGTTCGATCCGCTCCCTACGAAAGATTACTACCGTATGTATTCGACTTTCGCCGGAACCTGGATGGCCGAGCGCAATGTCCCTTTTCTCGAAGATGAAAACCGGATCGGATTCGAAGACGGCAAAGCTCACGTGAAAAAGATGCTCTCTCACGCCGACAAAAATTATAAGCGAATTTTCAAGAAGCAGGAAGATGCTGCTCGTGCCTGGTACAAAGAAAACGGGAAAGAGTATGTTAATGAAGACGCCCGCAAAAAGCTTCCCGACGAAGAAAAGCCGGCGCGCGACGTTGGCCTCAACGAAACCGAGAAAGGTCAGAAAAAAGTCTATCGACAGGACCAGTGGATCTGGGGCCGCCGCAAGGAACGGTATGAGCCGATGGCTCACAGCGTTTACAACGCCGCAACGGAAAAGGCGAAATCAGGCAACGCGCGAAAACTCAGAATCGATCAGAAAGTACCCACTGAAGGTAAAATTCAGAATTTCATCTACACCGGAGGTTCCTACGAAGCAAAAGGCGATTCTGTAAATCCGGGCGTGATGAGTGCTCTCGGGCTTCCTGTTGAAGGCGCCCCGAAAGACGATCCCTTCGTGCTGGGTGATTCTGTCGAAGGTCGCCGCCTCTCGCTTGCCAAATGGATTGCGAATCCGAAGAATCAGTTAACGACCCGCTCCATCGTCAACCGGATCTGGCAATACCACTTCGGTGAGGCCATTGCCAGAAACCCAAACAACTTTGGCGTCAAAGGCGCCAAGCCGACTCATCCCGAAATGCTCGACTGGCTTGCTGCTGATTTCGTAGATAAGGGCTGGACAATGAAGAGGATGCATCGCCTCATCATGAGCTCGCAAGCCTATCGTGCAGCAACCACTCATCCGGATTTGGAAAAACTTCGCACAGTCGACCCTGATAACAAACTCCTGGCCTACAGGAATCCCCGCCGCCTCACAGCCGAGGAAATGCGCGACACTTTTCTCTCTACCACCGGGGAATTGAAGGACGAAGCCGGTGGATTACCGATTATGCCCGAGATCAATATGGAGGTGGCTCTTCAGCCGCGAATGATCCAGTTCTCTCTGGCCCCTGCCTATCAGCCCAGCCCAAAGCCGGAACAGCGTAATCGTCGTTCCATCTATGCCTATCGCGTTCGCGGTCTCGCCGATCCACTCCTGGAAATTTTCAATCAGCCGAATCCAAACGACTCCTGCGAAATGCGCGACGCCGCTGCAGTTTCGCCCCAGGCATTCACTTTGTTAAACAGCGACGTCGTAACCGACCGGTCAATCGCGTTTGCCCAGCGACTGGAGAAAGAAGACGAAACGATCGAAGGACAAATCAAATCTGCTTTTGAGCTTTCACTCGGTCGTAGTGCGGACTCCGCCGAACTTGAAAAGATGAAACAATACGTCACCGAAATGCGCGATTACCACGCAAAGGTTTCGCCCTCACAAATCACCTACCCGACTCAGATCACAAGGACGCTGATTGAAGAATTTTCCGGTGAACCCTTCGACTACGAAGAAATGCTCCCCGCGTTTGCAAATTACGAACCCGACGCCAAGGCCAGTGACGTCGAACCCGGCACCCGCGCCCTCGCTGACCTCTGCGTCCTGCTCTTTAACTCCAACGAATTCATTTATCTTTACTGAGAATCTCTAACAAAGAACTACAAGCTATGAAATCACCACTTTGTTCACACCCGGCTTCGACACCTTCCTCCCGCCGCGAGTTTCTTTACGGCCTCGGCGCAGCGTCCCTCGGCTCTGTCGCTTTCTCCAATCTCCTGGCTTCAGAGAAATCTGCCGCGGCGGCCGGTCCTCTTGCAGTGAAGCCTCCGATGATTCCGCCGAAGGCGAAGAATGTCATCATGCTGTTCATGGAAGGCGGCCCCAGCCAGGTGGATACTTTCGACCCGAAGCCGAAGTTGAAAGAACTCCACAAGACTGAGTCCAAACTGACCGCCGGACTCGCGACCGGATTCAAATTCTTTGTCGGCAGTCCATTCGAGTCACGCAAGGTCGGCAATGGCGATATCGAGATGACTGATCAGTGGGTCCACATGGCCGATCCCGAAGTCGCCGATGAATTGTGCAACTATCGGGGCTGCACTGCTGAGTCGCTCAATCATCCCGAAGCACTCTTCCACATGAACACCGGTAGCCGTCTTGGAGCAGATCCTGCTCTCGGCGCCTGGGCAACCTACGGTCTTGGCAGTGTGAATCAAAACCTCCCCGGCTATGTCGTCATGACTGAGCAGGCCTTACCTCAAGGTGGAGCCCGCAACTGGAGCAATGGATTTTTGCCTGCCTACTTTCAGGGAACTCGCCTTCGTCCCGACGGCTCACCGATTCTCGATTTGCAGTCGCAGGAATTCAAGAGCCGCGAGCACCAGCGTCACGCGCTTGATGAATTGTCATTTCTCAATCAGAAACACGCAGATGCCCATCCAGAGCATGCCGATTTGAAAGCTCGAATGGAAAACTACGAACTTGCCTACCGCATGCAGATGGAGGTTCCGGATGTAGTCGATCTCGCCGGTGAAACAGAGAAGACGAAGGAAGACTACGGTCTCAACGACAAAGATACCGAGAAATTCGGACGACAGTGCCTCATGGCCCGCCGCCTCGTCGAAAAAGGAGTTCGCTTTGTGCAGATCTTCTCCGGCGGCTGGGACAGTCACGATTACCTTGAGCGTGGGCACTCCAACAGAATTCGAAGTGTCGACAAACCGATGGCTACCTTGATCAAAGATCTCAAGGAACGCGGCATGCTGGAAGACACCCTAGTCATCTGGACCGGTGAATTCGGCCGCACTCCCGACAATAATAAACGGGGTGGCGTCTACTCGCTCGGACGCGGCCACAACGCCGATGCCATGACCATGCTTTTCGCCGGAGGCGGCGTGAAGAAGGGGGCCGTCGTTGGAGCTACTGATGAGATTGGTGGAAAGGCCGTCGACGTGGTTCATCCGATCCGTGATGTGCATGTGACCTTAATGCATCTGTTAGGACTCGATGACAATAAGCTCACCTATCTTCACGCTGGAAGACACAAACAGCTCTCGCAGTTTGGTGGACAGGTCATTAACGAACTGATCGCGTAATGTATTGAGAAGTTTCGATAATCGTCCCAGACTGGGGGTATGTCGCAGATTTCCGATCGACTTCTCAGCAGCGCCATTCACATCGGTGAAATGCCTTCGGGGGCTTTGCTTTTAAATGACAATGCTCTCTATCCCTGGTTCCTCATCGTTCCCCACGGTGACTTTGTCGAATGGGTGGATCTTCCGCTGGAGATTCAGAACAGGATGCTGACGGACATCAATTCGCTGTGCGGTTTTCTGATCGGGGATGAAATGTTGAAAGTGGAGAAGACCAACATCGCCGCGATCGGAAATATCGTGTCGCAGTTTCACCTTCACATCGTCGGTAGACACTCCAAGGACCCCGCCTGGCCCGATCCGGTTTGGGGCCATCCCGATAAACGGGATTATGAGGCGGGAGAAGTGGAAAGAATGTTAGAGCGGCTTACCGGTAAAATTGTCTCACTAAGGCTTCGCTGTTAAAGCGATTTTGCGCGCCCACATCGAGGTTATTAATCGAGATCCATAACGACTGAGCCCAGGGAGATTCCATGGTCGGACTCTACAAAGGAAAACTCTATATTCGCTTTCGATTCCAGGTTGTTCTCAAGCCATTCATCTTTCACGTTCCAATGTAGTGCTGATATGCATGGCAATAGAAGTTTCCCGGGTGGGAGAGAGAAGAGAAAAGGCGGCACATTTGTAAATGGATCGCTTTCGGAAAAAGCAGTCATATCTTCGACAAGAGCCACAAAAACTCGACCCTCAGGAACCCAGGAAACAGACACTCGTGGAGACAAATATTTCTCTCTAACCTGATAAGTTGTTCCATCAATTTTGAGGGCATAATACATTCTGGAATCCAACATATCAGAACCTCCATCTGCCAAGCAGTTCTTCTGCAACGCGCTCTTCCACTCTTCAGGAGCAGTTTTCCAGGAGTAGATTTCATTTCCCGATGCCCCCCGGTCTGAATCCAAAACGTTTTCAAGCAAGTCCCCGAACTGAATCACCGTATCTGCCATCCACAGATCACCTGACTCGCTTTTCACAATTGTCTGAACTGCGAGAGGCTCTCCATCTTCATCGCCCTCACAGATACGCAAGCGAATCACTACTTCATTTTTCCCAACTGGAAAACAAATCGATCCGTTCTCAATTTTCCCGAACTGGACGGGTTCATTGAGTTCAAATCCGATCACGACCGCATCGAGATGACCGGACGCGGAGAATCTCCATCTATCTTCAGTCGGATCCCCGGAATGAAATTCCTCTTTTCGAATTCGATCCCGCTCTTCAAGCTCTCCCATTTGCCGCTTGGATTCTTCGCGTTCTTTTTCATCTCTCTTACCGTACAGCCCCATGACAAAAAGGGCGAAAACGATTCCAGCCCCAATGAGCCACAAATAGTAGCCTTCTCCCGTAATCGAATAGATAACGGCAAAAGCCCAGATCCCACATAAACAGGCCCAGAAGCCTCTGACTGCTCGATGTTGGATCAAAGGATACAACGAGAGCATGAGCAATATCGAGAACAGGACTGTAGTAAACTTAATAACCATGGTTGAAGTCAGGTAGACGCCCCCTATATCAAACAGTCTGCTGAATTAGACAATCGAAAGGTACAATATTGTGCCTAGCCGTCTTTCGGAATTCGCGAAGCGGAAAGGGCACAAAAAAGGCGCCGCATTTGCGCAGCGCCTTTCTTCTCAGAATTTCTGAATCTACCGAAGCTTTTTAGTCCCCTTACTTGAACGGATGTTCCTTCAGCAAAGCTTCGGGATTATACATATCCTTCTTGTCCTTCATTTCCTCACGAATGGCTTTCACCTGCTGGGGCGAGATAACACTGGCTTTATTGCCAAATGAATTCCGTACATAAGTCAAGGTTGCCGCAAGTTCTTTGTCGTTGAGCAAGTGCTCGAACGGAGTCATTGGGACGACGCCGGGGTATTTGACTCCTTCGACTTCGATCGGTCCGAAGAGACCTTTCATCGAAAGTTTGATGAGTCGCTCAGGATCTCCGGTGGCCCATTGGCTTTTCGAGATCGGCGGAAAGCTGGCGGCGGGAAGTCCTTTTCCATTTGCCTGGTGACAAGTTCCACAATGAGCTTCGCGAGCGTAGATTTCGGCTCCGGTGATGTAGGCTTTAGCGTCTTTGCCCTTCAAATGCTTCGGTGCTTGAATCCGAAGCCCCGTCTCCCCTTTGTTTAGAATTTCCCCATTGAGCACAGCTTTGGCTGCACTGAATGATTGCTCGGAAAATTTGTCGATGCCTTTCAATTCAGCGGTGGCCACAAGGGCGAGCCCTTGATCTTTCGGCAAAAAGGAAGCCGTAGTAAGGGCTTCAAGTCGAACGCGACCGTGATCATCATTAGCAGCGGCGAGCAGAAGCTCATACCCCCCGTCGACACGATCGAAATTGTAACGAAGGACGCGGGCAGCGCCGGAACGGATACGGTGATCTTCGGATTTCAATAACTCCTTGAGAAGTCCCCCGTCCACTTGACTCGCACCCCAGGTCACCCAGAGGGCTTCGAGTTTGTGACGATCATCTTTCTGCTTGGCAGCCCAAGCAGTAGCGGCGGCCACTACTTTGTCTGCATCGTGTCCACGAAGCTCACGGCGAGTGCGGTAACGGGTCCGATACTCATGAAGCTTCAGATTCCCCAACAACTCCCCAATACTCGCACCGGCCACTTTGGCGGGTTTGACGAGAGGTCGACCGGGATAGGTAATCCGATAAACCCGACCGTGCTCGTGGTCACGATTGGGGTCGCGAGCACTATGTTGCATGTGCCCGATGAGAGCGTTGCACCAGTCGACTACGTAAAGCGAACCATCGGGAGCGAACTCCAGATCGACAGGACGGAAGTTGAGGTCTTCGGAAACGAAAAGATCGTGCCGGTACTTCGTAGTGAACCCTGTCCCGTCATCGATCACCTGATGCTGTTTCGCACCGAGAAATCCGATCGCGTTGTTTAAAAGAATATCCCCCTGGACTTCATCTGGGAAATGTCGGCTCGATACAAACTCGAGACCGGAAGTCGGGCGAACCGATTCCGAAGTGATCAAATCAGGCGCATCAAGATTCACTCCGTAGACTGCTTTGGTGGAACCGGGAAGCATCCAGGAAAGTTTGGTCCCGGAGGTGTGCAGGAAAAAGTCCTGACCGTAGTCATCGAAAGCCACACCCCATGGATTCGGGATCTTATATTGCGTGTGGCGCTCCACTTTCTTCCGCTGCGGACTGTAGCGATAGAATCCGCCGTTGGTTCCCCGAACCGGACCGTAGGCCGACTCGACATTGGTGTGAAGAAATACCCCTTCACCCATCATAATGGCACCGGAAGGATCGACGACAAAAGCGGAAATCGCGTGGTGAGTATCGTGATCATCGAAACCACTCATGAGGACCTCCTTGGTGTCGTACTGATCATCACCGTCGGTGTCTTTCAGGAAGACGAGACTTCCGCTTTGGGAAACGTAGACACCGTCATGGGCGATTTCGAATCCGATCGGAATATGAAGATCGCCGGCAAAAACAGTCTGCTTGTCGGCCTTGCCATCGTTATCGGTGTCTTCAAGGATGAGCAACTTGTCCTGTGGAAGCGGATCACCAATTCGGTAGTGAGGATAGCTCGCCATAGTCGCAACCCAGAGTCTGCCTTTGTTATCAAAAGCGAGTTGAACAGGATTGGAAAGATCGGGAAACTCGTCTTCCGCAGCGAAAAGCTCGATCTTGTAACCCTCAGGGGTCTTGATTTTTGATTCGACGGCTTTTCCGGATTTGTATTCAACCGTTCCGTTTTTCTTGCTCGGTGTGTAGTTGGTCTCTACAGGAGGGAGGTCGGAAGTTTTCGCATCGGCGGCTGCCACATCGAAGGCCTCCCCTTTCAGCGCAGCATGGATCGCCCGGTCACGAATGCTTGTGTACTCGCGGGTTTTCTTGATCTCGTAGGGATAATTGTCAGGACCGAAAGGGTTGTAGCGACGACCATAAACATGAACTCCGTTGGGAACTTTGAAATCGTTGTGCCAGAAGTAGTTCTTATCCTTCACTGCAGCGTGAATACCGGTCCGACTGCCTTCGTTGACTTTGCCTTCTCCGAAGAGGGCTGCAGCCAGAGTAGGGGCCATTGTCTGATAACCCAGATCACTTAATTGAACTCCATCGATCGTGTATTCTTTTCCGTCGGTATACCATCCTTTGGACGGGGAAAATGCATCCACAAAGACCACATCGTTTTTATCCGCCACTTCTTTGGACGCCTTGGTGTAGAGCTCGAGATTTTTGTTTTCCTTTTTCCCGTCAGGAAGATCGTAGGTTTTTGTCAGATCCTGAAAGGCGGTTGGGGAAACAAGCGCCAACTGAGGAGCCGATTTTCCGTTGTATTTCTGAGCGAGCGTGTGAACGAGGAACGCATCCAGTTCCTTTTTGTATCGCTCCAAACCTTCGGGTCCCTCAAACGAGGAATTGAATCCGAAAAAGGCGATGACTGTGTCCGCTTTGAGATGGGTTAACCACTGGTCAGGTGTTTCAAAATGCCCCTGGGGCTTGGAGTTTGTAAGAAAGGCGGGATTCACCAGGGCCTTTGCGCCGGGGAAGGCAAACTGCTCTTCGTAATTCCGACTTGGATGAGGACGAAAACCGGGAGTGTTTCCTTCATCCCCCATATTTCGAATGACGAGATCCGCTTCTGGAAAACGGAGATGGAGCTCCGTCTCGAAATGGTTGAAATGCATCATCCGGCTGGCCATTCCGGCACCGATGAAGACAATATGGTCGCCTTTTTCCACTTTCAGTTTCTCAGCAGCCTGCGTGGAAGGCGCGAGAAGAAAGGCGAAGGCCAGTAATGAAAGGATAAAGGCCGAAGCTCTCTTCCGTGATCGAGTGACAGGTTTCTGTGATTTCATAGTCAAAAAAGGGTCTCTGGTTTACTTCAATTCAAGGCTTATTGCAATTCCGACCTTTCAGCCGAAAACACGTCCCCGGTTGGTTTTGCGGGGAGAGTGGCTTTCCAGTCTTCCAGTTTTTTCTGCAGGTCTTTCACCACATCAGGGTGCTTTTCTTTCAAATCCGTTTTCTCGTAGGTGTCTGCTGCGATATCGTAGAGCTCGTGATAGCTGTCGTCTTTGTTGACGACCAGTTTCCATTTCTTATCTACTACAGCGTAGGCAACCCAATGGTTAGGTTTACTTTTCTGCGCCGGCCAGGGGGCGCCCATCTTCCAGAAGAGCGGCTTCGTGCGCTCAGCTCTGGCTTCGCCTTTCAAAACGGAAACCTGGCTGAGGCCATCGGGAGAATAGCCATCCGGCAACTCAACTCCCGCAACTTCACAAAAGGTCGGCAACAAATCCACCGCCGAAATCAGAGAAGAATCATCAATAGCACCGGCAGCAATCTTACCCGGCCAGCGAGCGATGAACGGAACGCCGACACCACCTTCGAACAATGCACCTTTGTAGCCTTTACGGCCTCCGGTGATTCCTTTCGCGGCATTGATTCCCCAACCCGCGCCGGTCGCAGTGTCATAGTTGAGTTTCAACTCTCCATTCGGAGTCCCCGCCCGGGCTGGTCCATTGTCCGATGAAAAGACAACGAGCGTATTGTCAGCGATCTTTAACTCGTCGAGTTTGTCGAGAACTTCACCAATGCGATCGTCGGCGTGGGACAAAACCGAAGCGTAAATTGCATCCGCCGGATTTTCCATATCGCGGAAACGCCATTCGTATTTTGGCACGGTATGAAAAGGTGTGTGTGGTTCATGAATCCAGAGATTAATGAAAAATGGTTTCCCTTCAGCAACGGTCTTTTCGATGAACGCATTGGCATGCTCTGAGTCTTCATGAACCGGCATTTGTTCGCCCGCACAATTGAAAGCGCCATACGCATCGTAGCCATAAATCCCCGGAACCGGAGAATCAGGGATCATGTTGTTGGCAAGATGCCATTTTCCGAAATGAGCGGTTCGATATCCTCCGCCCTGCAACATACGGGGAAGCAGCGGGGCTTTGGGACTCAGCCAGTCGGGCATGCCTCTCTTGGCATTGCTGGGAACCCAGGCAAAATGTCCGTCGATGTTGTATCGGGCCGGGAAATGGCCTGTCATCACGGCGGTCCGACTCGGAGAACACACCCCGCTCGCAACTGTGAAGCGGTGAAAATCCGTTCCCCCTTTAGCAAGCCGATCAATATTTGGTGTCTTCACATAAGGATGATCGTGACAGCTCAAATCGCCCCAACCCCAGTCATCGGCAAAAATGAATAGAATATTCGGCTTTTCCGCAGCGGCGGCGAAATCTTGCCCGGACCAGGAAATCAAAGCTGCCAGAATGGCAATGAGAAGGGTTTTCATAGGAGTAGAAAGGAAAAGATAATCCTGTGAACAGTAAATACCGGATCGGGAGAAAGCGTTACATTTTTTGGCGACGCAATCACTGGAAAATATCGATTTATCCCCGACTTTTGGAAGGAATGAAACCGCATTTAGACCCGGGAATACTATGGACCTAACTCAAGTTCCTTTTTGCAAACACCTTGGCATTCAACAATCCAGCCGTGAAGGCGGAATTCTGGAACTATCCCTCTCGCCCGATATGGTGAATCACCTGGGAACGTTTCACGCCGGAGCCATATTCACCCTTGCGGAAGCCTGCAGCGGAGAATTCCTGATTCGACACCGTGGAGAAAGAGAGGATATCGGAGGTGTCGTCAGAAGAACTTCGGGAAAATATTCCTCTCCGGGCACTTCTGACCTGTTCGGAAAATCAGATCTCGATCCCGCCGCCGTGAAGGAAGCCATCGAAACAGTCGATCAAAAAGGACGGTCGCTGATCACCATTCCGATTTCCATTTTTGATCAGAGCGAAACCTTGATCGGGAAATTCACCTTCGACTGGCTGCTCGCAAGTACGGGAAGCGAGTGAGCTGACAGGGTTGAATCGACCATCCAACCCTGTTAAAGCGAAAAATCACTTCTTCTTTTTCTTCTTCGGCTGAGGAGCTGCGCCGGTGTTGTTGTTCGCCGGAATCTGACTCTCAAAACCATCATACATGGCCGGCTTCACTCCGCGGGCGTATCCACCTCCGCGAAAGGTGTTTGGTTTGTAGGGACCGACAAAACCGATAGGAGCATCCGCTTTAATCTGATCTTCCATGCCCAGCATCCAGTATGTGGCGTTGACCAGCATGCGGCGATAGCTCTTGTCGAGAATGTCCTCGGAAGCCCCGTAGAGAGAAGTAAAGACGCGGCCTTTCTCCCCGTTTGCGCCGGCGTACTCACGGGTCCATTCGGATGCCATTGGAGGCTTGCTTGCGTCGGGTTCAGCAGTGGGTTCCATGCTCATCAAGGGCTGCGCCATTGTCAGAATATTCCAGTCATCGGCTGGCACGGCATTGTATCCGCCGGCGTGGGCATGCATGACTTTCTCCACTCCCGTCAAAATGGGATGATCCGTTTTCTCAGGAATAACGACGATGCGAGTAAGTTGTTGATGGTTTTTTCCATAGTGCCCTACCCAGGTTTGACCGAGGACCTGATGACCGAATCCTTTCTCATAACCTTCCGTCTTCGCCTGAAAATCATATTTGGAAAAGGCACTCTCGATCTTGCCGTATTTGAATCCATGAGTCGAAGTCCGCAGCCCCATGACCGGACCGCCGCGATTCAAATAAGCGTCGATGTGTTTCATCTGATCGTCAGGAAGCGCCTGGAAGCGTGTAAAAAAGATCGCCGCATCGGCAGTTTCGAGAGCTTCGAGTCCCGGAATGTTGGATTCACCGGCCTTGACCTCGCCGTTTTCATCGAGCCCGAAGAGCACAGTGCAATCAAAGCCGTGATGTTTCGCAAGGATACGGGCAAGCGCCGGAAGCGTCTCTTCGCCACGATACTCATGATCGCTGGCGATGAAGACGATGTGCTTGCCTTTTGAAGACGATTCTGAACCTTTGTATTTCACAGGATTGGCTTCCGCCTTTGGTAGGACAGCAGAAATAAACAGGGCAAGAAGTGTAGCAGAAATCAGTTTGGGAATTCTCATAGTTTCGGGAGAGGCTACGTCATTCGCTGGCGGATGTCATTTCAAAAAGTAGAAAGCCAAAGTGATGCAACGCAGGTTCGATTGCCAAAGGGGCCCCACTTCCGCTACAGCGAATCCGCAATTGATTCCTGCTCCGATCCGGTGTCAAATAACCCCATGCTTAAGTCACGTAACTTCTGGAAAACAATTCTCCCTCTCAGTGTTCTTCTTCTTGCCGTAGGGCTTTCTTTTGCCGCGAAAGGTAAGAAAGACGGACCGCTGAAAGTTCTCATCGTCGCCGGCGGTTGCTGTCACGACTACGGAATGCAAACCAAGCTGCTCAAAGCGGGTATCGAGGAGCGACTCAACGCGGAAGTAACGGTGGAATACAATCCTGACACGACTACCGAAGCAAAATTCAAAATTTACGAGTCCGATGACTGGGCCAAAGCCTACGATGTCGTCATCCATGACGAATGCTCCGCCAATGTCACTGAACCGGGCTACGTGAACCGGATTCTGAAAGCGCACAAAGACGGAACACCGGCAGTCAACCTCCACTGCGCAATGCACAGTTATCGCTGGGGCGAATTCAAGAGCCCCGTTAAATTGGGCGCCGACAATGCCGGATGGTATGAAATGATCGGACTGCAATCCACAGGTCACGGCCCCAAGACTCCAATCGATCTTAAATTCGAATCCGTGAAACATCCGACCACCGTGGGAATGGAAGACTGGACCACGATCGATGAAGAGCTTTACAACAATTTGCAAATCTTCGAGGGGACCACTGCACTGGCCGTCGGTCATCAGGTGCAGTCGCCAAAGAAAAAGAAAGGTAAGAAAGCTGATCCTAATGCAAAGCCCAATAAGGCTGAAGCAGTCGTTATTTGGGCCAATGAATACGGACCTAACAAAACTAAAATTTTCAGCACCAGCCTCGGGCACTTCAACGATACGGTCTCCGACACCCGTTACCTTGAGTTGGTAACCCGCGGACTTCTCTGGGTAACCGACAATATCAACGAGGACGGATCCGCAGTTGAAGGACTCGGGAAATAGTATCGTGAGCGATGTGAGCCGGAACTTTAGCAAGGTTCCGCTACGACCATTCCTGTAGAAGATGATGCCAATCTTCTTTTCGCTTCCAGTTTAGAGCCCACCGACAGAAATGTAATTCTCCCTTGGAATGGCGGAGCCAATACATTTCGGTTCCAAGCCGGGTATTGCGACGATTGGTACCCGCTGAACTCTTTTCAAGAACCGTCTGATTCCTGATTTCGAAATTCCGTAGGAGTCAGTCCAGTCGCAGACCGAAAAGCGCGAGTGAATGCACTGTGATCACAGAACCCGCATTCAAGCCCGATATTCGCGACGCTGTCGTCCGTTTCCAATAGGAGCCGCGATGAAGCCGTGATCCGGGCACGTGTGATCATCTGAGAAGGGGTCAGCCCGAATATTTTTTTCGTAAGCCTAGCAAATCTTGCAGGGCTCAATCCTGAAGCCGCCGCGAGTCTCGCCGGAGAAGTTGGCTGTCCGCAATTTTTCTCAAACTCAGCGATGATACCGGCCATCGACTCGGGAATATCATCCAGTGGAACCGGCTCCCGGAGATCACGTGAGAATCCAATTACTCCGGTAACGTCCCCTTTCTCATTCCGCATGGGCAATTTGGTGGTCAAACACCAGCAGGGACAATGCGGTTGGCGCAACTGCATTTCCAGGTGATTGAGGATCGGACGCCCGGTTTTTAACACCCGCGAATCCTGATTTGCCGGAACCCGCCCAAACAAGCCGGGACAAATATCGCTCGGTCGATTGCCTATCAGCTGACTTTTTCTCTGAAGCCCATGACGCAACACCAGCGAACGATTCACCACAAGATAGCGCCCCGTTTGATCCTTCACAAAAAATGCAATTTCGGGAGCTTCGTCGAAAAGCGTTTCTAAAATTTCCACGCCAACCGCGAGAGTTCCGTCGGCTGTGACCAGATCCGGTGCGTGGATTGTGCTCATTTTTTCAAGAATACGAAGATCCGGATCAAGACAAGGACCCAGACTTAAGGCTAATATAGTAAGGATACTTTCAGTTAACTTAAATCAGCTCCGATGAAAATCACCAAAATCTCAGCCTATCAAGTCGACCTCCCTTTGCACGAGGGAAATTACAGTTGGTCCGGAGGTAAATCCGTCGACGTTTTCGACAGCACCGTCGTCTGTGTGGAAACCGATGCCGGAGTAACCGGGTATGGAGAAGTTTGTCCGCTCGGCCCGTTTTACCTTCCTGCCTTTGCAAAAGGCGTCCGAACCGGAATAGAAGAACTCGCTCCCCATCTCATCGGAGAGAGCCCTATTGAGTTGGGAAAACTGAATCAGTTGATGGACGCCGCCCTGAAAGGCCATCCTTATGTAAAGTCAGGTATCGATATGGCCTGCTGGGATATTCTCGGGAAAGAATCGGGACTTCCTGTTTGCGAGCTTTTGGGAGGAAGATACGGAGATGATTTCGTCCTCTATCGCGCCATTTCGCAGGAGAGCCCCGAGGGGATGGCGGGCAAGGTTTCCGGATATCGTTCCGAAGGCTACCGGCGTTTCCAACTCAAGGTCGGTGGCGATCCTGATGTGGATATTGAAAGGATTCACCAGGTAGCCGAACAGGTTCAACCCGGGGACAAGCTGATCGCCGATGCCAACACAGGATGGCTCAAACACGAAGCAATGCGGGTCGTGCGTGCCGTCCGCGATGTCGATGTCTATATCGAACAACCCTGCCTCAGTTACGAAGACTGCCTTTCTATCCGAAGACACACGGATCATCCCTTTGTTCTCGACGAAGTGATTGATGGCATCCCCGAGATTCTGCGCGCCTACAATGATCTGGCAATGGATGTGGTGAACATCAAGATCAGCAAGTTCGGTGGACTCACCAAAGCACGGCAAGCCCGCGACCTTTGCGTTTCCCTCGGTATCGCGATGACTCTGGAGGACAGTTGGGGAGGCGACATTATCACAGCTGCGATTTCCCACCTCGCCCACAGCACACCAACGGAGTTTCTGTTTACCTCGACAGACTTCAACAGCTACGTCACGCAGCCCTTTGCCGAGGGAGCACCTCAACGGAAAAACGGTCGGATGACGGCGTCCTCTGAGCCAGGCCTTGGATTCTCCCCAATGATGGATGTGTTAGGAGAACCTGTTCTTTCAATTAGCTAACCCGGAATCCCTGACATGAGAAAATTCCACTTCGTCGCCCTACTCGCTCTGCTTCTCTTTTTCTCGACCGCGAGAAATTCATCCGCGGCAGATGCTCCCAACATCGTGTTCATTATGGGTGACGACTGGTCCTGGCCTCATGCCTCAGTTCTTGGCGATCCAGTGGTAAAGACACCCAATTTTGATCGCATTGCCCGCGAAGGAGTTCTCTTCGAAAACGCATTCGTTTCCTCTCCCTCCTGTACACCTTCGCGTCACGCCGTTTCCAGCGGACAATACCACTGGCGACTTGGAGGAGGGATGGATCTGGGTGGATCCATTGCCGCCGATGTCCCGGTTTACCCGGATTTGCTGGCAGAGACCGGATACCAAACCGGCTACTGCCGAAAAGGCACAGCCCCCAGCAAACTAGAACACCGGGGAAACGATCCCTTTGGCGAACGCTACAAAAACTTCGGAGAGTTCTTCGAGAAGCATGGTGAAGGCGGCCCCTTTTGCTTTTGGTATGGAGCGGGCGAACCCCATCGTCCCTACGAATGGGAAAGTGGGAAAAAGAGCGGCCTCGATCTCTCAAAGATTCACGTGCCTCCCTTTCTCCCTGACAACAGCACAACGAGAACCGATCTCGGCGACTACTATCAACGGGTCGAAAAACTCGACCTCTTCGCAGGGCAGATCCTGGAAATTCTCGAGCAATCAGGGGAACTGGAAAACACCGTCGTCATCATGGCCGGCGACAACGGGATGCCCTTCCCTCGAGCAAAGGCGACGCTCTATGATTCAGGAACACGAGTCCCTCTGGCAATCCGCTGGGGAAAAATGATTCCCGGCGGACGGCGCATTAGCGACTTTGTCAGTTTGACTGACCTGGCACCCACCATTCTTGAAGCCACCCGACTGCCGATCCCTGAACAGATGACGGGACAATCGCTGGTTCCTACTTTGCTTTCGGAAAAGAACGGAACCATAGATCCAAACAGAGATCATGTTCTCACCGGAATGGAACGACACGTCTATCCCTATCCATCACGGGCAATTCGAACGGCGGAGCATCTCTACATTCGCAAGTTCGGACCCAAAAGTTGGCCGACAGGACGAACGAAGGGCCAGCCACCAGTTTACGACTTTCAGAAAACACCGTGGCCTACCGAAGCGGGCGCATTCTCTCATAACATCGACCCCGGCCCGGCAAAGCAATGGATGCTTCACAATGACTCGCCTGAAAATGAAGGATCTTTTGGCCGTCACCCTGCCGAAGAGCTCTATGCTCTTGCCACAGATCCTGACCAACTCACCAATCTCCTTTCCGGAACTCCTGTCTCCAAAGAGACAGAGAAGGTTCGAAAGAAGCTCTCGAACCAGCTTACCCGGGAACTTCGCTCAAGCGGTGACCCGCGTTTTGCTGAACCCGGTCATTCCACTTTCGAGATCAGAGAATGGACCATTCACCTGAACGATCAACTGTGGGAAGAAAATCCGGATATCACCCGAAGAATGCTCGAGTTGCTCGACGGGCAATTGAGCCGAGTGGTCGATGTAGTTCCCGGAAAAGCGCTTGAAAAATTGCGCCGCGTTCCCATTTGGATCAATCCGCCTTATCCCGGAGCCCGTCCGGCGGCTGAATATCATCCCAATGGAAAATGGCTTCGCGAAAACAGTCGCAACCCGAAAATGGCGAAGTGTGTTGAGATCACCAACACGCAGAATTTCCCATTCGAAAACCGGCGAATGCCCTATCTCATGTTGCACGAACTCGCGCATGCCTATCACGATAGATTTCTGGATCAGGGATATGGGAATAAAGAAATCCGGACAGCTTACAAAAGGGCCAACGATTCCGGTACCTATGAAGAGGTAGCGCGTTTCGACGGAAACAGAAATGTTACCGACAAAGCCTACGGTATGAGCAATCCCATGGAATACTTTGCCGAATCAAGCGAAGCATACTTTGGGAAAAACGATTTCTTCCCTTTCAACCGCAAGGAACTGGAAGCTCACGACCGGCCCATGTTTCACCTCGTGAAAGAACTGTGGGAAAAGAAGTAGGTGACGAATCACGGATTAGTGAGCTCGAGTCGCTCGCCGGAGTATTTTTTGAGAAGAGCGTCAAGGCCAGTCGTAATATTCTCTTCGTTCCCCACAATCATCCAGTAGCGATAGTTCAGTGTCGACTGAGGTCCCAGCTTCACCTTTGCAATCGGGGCCATGTGAACACAGGGGGCGTCTCCGGCTTCCGAACTGTTCCCGCCTCCATGAGGGCCAAAATTCCAATGCTCGGTCGCCGCAGGACTGAAGACTGCAATGCCTTCCCCTTTTGAATTGAAACAGGCCATCACATTTTTTGGTGGTGTCGCCTTTCCCCAGGGCGGACCGGGAGACTGTTTCTCATCCCGCCATTTCCCTTCGCCTAGATAAGTCCTGAATTTGCTGAAGTTACGAGTGAAATACAAAGCAGGCATTTCCTGGTGACGAACCAGGGCCGGGCCCCAACGATCCCCGGGCTTCCGGCGACATTCCAATTCACACTTCACTACAATAGCATTCGGCATATCCAGTTCGAACGAAGTCCACTGACGCATCACGGCTTCAGCATCCTCGTCCTCCATATCCCACAGCTTGGGTATCGTTTCAGAGTAAAGGGTGTTGTCTCCCTGTTTTTCAAACTTCTGAACTTTTGCCCACGAACCAACACCGCCACCCTGAATCGGATTCCAGGCCCACGGACTCCAGTTTTTACTCTGGCCATCAGCAGTCCTCACCAGGGTCTTCCCTGCATAGTAGGACTGTTGAATAAGCCGACCCGGATCATGAATATTGACGACGTTTTTCTGATAAATGAACCAGGACAGATGGGAAATGGATGCTCCCATTTCCCGGTCGATTCCAATTTTGGCCGCGCGGTTTTTGAGGAAAAGAAGATCCTTCACCTCCTTGGGCGCAATGTTAGGAGTCCTCGCAGAATCTGACGTTTTTTCAAGCGAATCGACATCTGCCTCCCATTGGTCCAGTTCGACACGAAGTTGTTTCGCCAATTCCGGGTTTCCCGAAATAACATTTTTCCCCTCTGCCGGATCCTCTTTGAGATTGAAAAGCAATCGCTCCCCCCTGGCGCCGGAATTCTCGACCAACTTCCACACCCCGCGCCGGACGACCCGACCGGGATTGTCCACTTTCCGGCGGGGACCGGATTTCCTCCGCCAAAACAGAGACCGCTCCGGAAGACTGTCTACTTCGCCCTTAAGAACAGGAAGCAAATCCACTCCGTCTTCACGCCCGGCTTGAGCCTCCAGTCCTGACAATCTTCGAATGCTTGCTGACCAGTCCATCGTGATTGCCGGGTCAGAGATGATACGCCCGGCAGGGATTTTCCCCGGCCATCGAGCGATACAGGGAACACGAATCCCTCCCTCTTGAATAGAGGACTTCCCTCCTGAGAATGGCGTGTTCCTAGCATGAACGTCCCCGCCATTGTCTGAAGAGAATATCACCAGGGTATTTTCCCGAAGACTTTGTTTGTCCAACTCCTTCAGCACTTCCCCGATCCCGAGATCCATGTGCTCGACCATTGCGATGTAGCTTTCCCGATCTCCGAGTTGCCACGACTTCTTTTTGGGTTCCACCTGTTTCTCCCGGTCTTTCGGTCCCTGAAACGGAAAATGGGGAGCAGCATGAGAAATGAATAAAAAGAAAGGTTTCCGGTGATTCTTCCGGATGAACTTGATCGCGTCCTCTGAGATCAAATCCGTCGTGTAGCCCTCATCTTCAATCTTTTCCCTACCACGCCAAAGGTCGGGAACACCAATGCGGTCCATGTGTTTAAAGTAGTGATGGTTTCCTCCTAACAATCCAAAGAAATGATCAAACCCCTGATCCAGAGGAGTTCGTCCTTCATCATATCCGAGGTGCCATTTTCCTGACAAACCGGTCACATACCCCTTCTTCTGCAACTCTGTCGCAATCGTTGATCCACCGGGTTCGAGCCCTCTCCCCTCCTCTTGATAGACGAGAGCATTATCCAATCCGATGCGCTGCTGATATCGTCCCATTAGAAATGCCGCCCTGGTGGGAGTACAGGTGGGACCATTCGCATAGAAATCGGTAAACCTCGCTCCTTCGCTTGCCAGCTTGTCCAGGTTCGGAGTTTTCAGGTCAGTGGCTCCGTAGCAGCCCAGATCACCGTAGCCCTGATCATCTGACAAAATGAAAACAACATTTGGAGAATCCGCCGACAGGCAGGGCGATGCCATGCCTGCAAGGAGAGTCAGGACTGATATCCAGCGTACGCGATTCATTGCGAAGGGGATGATTTCAAGCCGACCGTATTCTCCGAAATCACTCGATACTTGTGCTGCTTGCCTGCTTCCGCAGCATCGTCTTTGAAATACATTTTCACCAGAGGGTTTGAAGGAGTGTCGCTATACTGGAGGCCTTGAAAAATCGGGCGGCCGAAGTTGTTTTTACTTTTGTCAGGAACTGTCGCAACAACTTTGCCATCACGTTCAATAATGAAGCGGGCGATCCCACTTTCAAAATCGGCTTCGGCACTCCAGGTCAACTCATTCCCCTCTACCTCAAGATTCGAAGGCGCGGGAGGTGGCGTAGTGTCAGGGACCACTGTATCCGTTACGTAGCTCATCCATTTCTTCGCAATGTGTTCATTTGGCAGCCAAACGGAGTTCGCTTTGTCTCCGGTGAATTGCTCCGCCGGAACTGCCTTTTTGCTGAGGAAGGCCTCACCGTACCATGAGCCTTTCGATGACATTGCCTTGAGTTCAGCCTCCCCTTTCCCCGGAAGCCGAGCCGAAAGACAGGCATCCAGCCAGGGGATGGCGAGATATCGCTGATTGCCACATTCGTGAGCTGTTAAAGGATCAATCGCCACGCCAATAAGTCCGCCTCTGGAGCGGACGGCTTTCAGAAAAGTTTGGTTTGCCGGCCAGACACCCGAAAAGCGACCATCCTTAACCGTTACTCCTTCCTTCGTTCCCGGATTGCACATGATTGGAACCTGCAAGGCCGCATCGACCACTTGATGAGTCTTGATAGTGGGCCGGTCTGGATTCTCTTCAACCAGGGGGACCCCTGACCGTAGCCACGCGGCAGCGACACGATCCGGATAGAGAAGGGTCATTCCGCCGGCCCAGTGCCCGCCACCACTGTGTCCCCACAATGCCCACGGAACTGTCGCGAGTTCGGAGTGTCCTGACTTTTTGCCCAAATCAACGAGCGCCTTCTGAAAAGCATCACCTGAGCCATTGCGTGGATCGCACCACATCTGGCAATCCGCAGCCTGAGGCTGCTCATAGGACGGCCCCATCAATGCGCAGTCATATTTTTTCGCCAGAGCCTGCCAGTGCAGGTCAAACGCACCAGTGAGCCCCGATTTGCAGGAGCCTTCGCCACATCCGTGTTGATGAACAATCACGCCGCGCAATGTTTCGACACCGTCCGGTATCCAGACGGTGTAGTTCACCGGGAAAACCAGCTCCCCTGTTTTTTTCGAAGCATCATAGCGCACCCGGTAATAGGGAGGATCGGCCTCGGGGAAAACATCATAGGGCGCGTTCTGAGCAGATAACAATCCAACAACCAGAAAGAGAAAAAGGGCAATTATAAATGCATTTCGCATACTCTACGAGATGGCAGGAGAAGCCGGCAGGCAAGTCCAAATCCGGCCGCAATAGCCGCATGCTTCGAACAATCAATACTCTTGATTTTCATATACTCTTGTTTTAAGAGTATATGAGAGACCACCTTGAGCACGGAACCTCCCATCAACTTTTCGAATATCGATTCGGCCGTTCACGGGCCCATCCGGCTCGGCGTACTGACTGCACTCCAGGCAGAAGGGCCAATGGATTTTACGACCTTGAAGAAACGCCTTCAGGTCGCTGACGGAGCCATCGGAACGCACCTTCAAAAGCTCGAGTCCATTCAGTACATCGAATGCGAAAAACAGTTTATCGGTCGAAGACCCAAATCGACTTATCGAATTACCCCGACCGGAAAGATCTCCCTGTTTAACTATCTCGAGATGATGCAACAACTGATCAATTCTCTCGCCGAAAAGGAAACCGAAAACAAATAAATAGAGCCAAAAGAACAATGGAGACTAGCCCGCAACAGCAGCCGCAACCAAACCCGGATCAAATGCAGACCGATCTGGATACCATCAAAAATGTCCTCTCGGAATCAGACAAGGAGCGGGGACCACACCGAATCATCATCTCAGCAGGTAATTTCCTTTGCGGGGCAGTGTTCCTCATTGGCGTTCCCTTTATCCTTCTTCCTTTGGGAATTATTGGAGTCGCCACTCCCGATACTCCCCAAGGTGAACCTTCTCCGACACTCATCTATGGAATGACTGCAACCGCGATCTGCCTCGTCCTCTTTTGTTTCGCTTTGCCATTCCTCCTGGCAGGCTGGGGAGTGTTGAAAGGGAAAAGTTGGGGTTCGGTGGCTGCTATCATCGCAGGCATGCTCAATCTGCTGAACGTTCCTCTCGGGACCGCGTTTGCTGTTTATACATTCTGGGCAATTCTGGATGGAAGACTGTCGACGACTCGATAACTCCGTAACGCTTTACCGTTGACGACAAAGGCTCGCCCGATCACGCTTGGCATTCTTGAAAGAGCGCATCTTCATCTTTGCCGGAACCCTTTTGCTGGCAGCTACATCCACATTTGCAGAAACCGATACCGGATCGGCACACAATCTCATTTTCAAACATTCGCTGGATGAGGGCTGGTATCTGGCTTCGCGGAACCTGATCACTTCCCGCGACGGATTCGACGATCTTTTCTTCGGTTATCTCGATTTGAATCTGGGATACGAATTGAGTAAGAAGTGGTCCATTGAAGGTGGCTATCGCCACGCCTGGTTTGAAATTGGCGACGACTGGCGGGACGAGTATCGACCGTCCGGAATTCTCAGCTACAAGACCAAGCTTGGCGACTGGTCTTTCACCAATCGACACCGTCTGGAGTATCGAATGTTCGAAAGCGAGAGTCGGGCGAAAGATCGTATTCGCTATCGAAATGAAACGCGCCTGATTGCTCCCTGGGAGATTGGACCGAAAGGAATGCGGTTTTTTGTAGAGGAAGAATTTTTCTACGAATTCACTGACGATCAATTTAACTTCAACTGGTTCACCTATGGCCTGCGCTGGAAAGTGCGTGATGGCGTGGTCGCCAAACTAGGCCACCGATGGCAGGCTTTGAAATTCGGTGATGAGTGGAATCACCGACATCAACTTGTCACCGGTGTTTTGTTTTTCTTTTGAATCAACCCCCAAGCTTCTTCATGCGACTGATCTTCACTGTGATCTTCCTTCTTATTCTCCCAACCTTCACTCCCGCCCAGGAAAAACCGAATACAGACTGGCCGGTGTATCTTGGGAACAAAGAGAGAAATCTCTATTCATCACTCGACCAAATCACCCCGGAAAATGTATCTGATTTAAAAGTGGCGTGGACCTTTGATACCGGAGACGCTGCTGAGTATCAGGCAAACAATCTCATTGTTGGCGGAGTTCTCTACACGCCGACACAGACTCGAAAAGTTGTCGCGCTCAATGCTTTTAACGGTGAGGAGATCTGGAGATGGGACCCCGCCGACGAACACACTGGCAAAGGTCGGGCGCGGCAGCGGGGACTCGTGTTCTGGAAAAATGAATCCGGTGGGGAAGCCCGGATTTTCACTGCTGTGGCAGGACATCTCTTTGCCATTGATCCGAAAAATGGAAAGACCATCCGCAGCTTCGGTGAAAAGGGCTCCATCAATCTCGGCTCCGGATTGAACACGCCCGGCATCATTTACGAAGACAGATTAATCGTCGGCGGGGTCGGCGGAAAGGGCGCTGTTCGGGCCTACGACGTGAGGACAGGTGAGCAACGCTGGATCTTTCACCTCATCCCTCGTCCCGGTGAACTCGGATACGAAACCTGGCCGGAGGATGCATATAAAACCGCCACTGGACTGATGCCCTGGTGTGGTCAGTCTCTCGATGAAGAGCGGGGGATTGTTTATGTGGCCACGAAAACCGCCGAACCGGATTTCTATGGAGGAAAACGCCACGGGGCGAACCTTTTCGCCAACTGTATCCTCGCTCTGAATGCTGCTACCGGTGAAAGGATCTGGCACTTTCAAATCGTCCATCATGATTTGCTCGACAAAGATCTGCCCTGCCCTCCTGTTTTGCTCACCGTAAATCACGAGGGGAAGAAAGTGGACGCCGTCGCCCAGGGATCCAAACACGGACTTCTTTTTGTGTTTGATAGAGTCACCGGCAAGCCACTGTGGCCGATTGAAGAACGTCCTGTCCAGCAATCCAGCCTGGTCGGGGAAAAGGCATGGCCGACTCAACCATTCCCCACCAAGCCCGAGCCACTGATGCGCCAGAAGTATACTGAGGAAGACTCCTCGAATATTTCCCCGGAGACCCACCAACTGACTCTCGACAGAATTCGTGCCTCTCCAAACTTTGGACCCTTTCCTGCACCGAGCCTCAATGAAACGGTCATGTTTCCCGGCTACGACGGCGGAATGGAATGGGGCGGCGGCGCGGCTGATCCTGACGGCATTTACTATGTGAACATCAACGAAATGCCCTGGCTTCTTCAAATGGTGGAGACCCGCCGGCCTGATGGAAAGCCTCTGATCCCCGGCCAGAAGGATTACATGCTTTTTTGCGGGGCCTGCCATGGACTTGATCGCAAAGGAAACGCTGCTGCTGAATTCCCTACACTGATTGACATTGGGAAAAGAAAAACCCGGGCGGAGATCGAACTGGTTACCCGACAGGGCGGCGGGCGAATGCCGGGTTACTCCACCATGCCGGAGGCAAAGCGCACAGCCATTATCGATTACATTCTCAATGAGACCGAGCCGTTTACGGCGAATCGCAAAGAGCCCGGCATTCCGGATTCAACTCCCTCTGCCAAACAGCCCACTGACTATGCTTTCGGCGGTTTTCGGCGCTGGCTCGATCCGGAAGGTTACCCTGCCATCAAACCACCATGGGGGACGCTGAATGCCGTTGATCTGAATACAGGCGAGATCAAATGGAAAGTCATCCTCGGGGAGTATCCTGAACTGACCGCGCGAGGTATTCCGCCAACAGGAACGGAAAACTATGGCGGGCCCCTGGTGACAGCAGGTGGATTGATTTTTATCGGTGCCACCGCCGACGAAACCTTTCGGGCCTTCGACAAGGAGACCGGCAAAACCCTTTGGAAAGCCGAACTTCCTTTTGGAGGAAACGCGACTCCGAGCACCTACATGGTGGATGGCAGACAGTTCGTCGTGATTTCTGCAGGTGGCGGAAAATCGGGAAGACCAAAGGGCGGAAAGCTTGTCGTATTTGCCTTGCCAGAGTAACTTTCACCCAAGCATCACGCCGTGAACATCTCTGATACCGAAAAGTCAGCAATCAGCTATCGAGTCCCCTATGCTGACACCGATCAGATGGGCGTAGTCTATTACGCCAACTTCCTGATTTACTTCGAGCGAGTGCGGAACGAAATCCTTCGCGACCGGGGCTTTCCCTACGCGAAAATGGAAGAGCAAGGCATCATCCTTCCCGTGATGGAAGCCCACTGTCAGTATCGGGTTCCCGCAAAATATGATGACGTTCTCGAAATTAGAGGATGGCCCGAAATCGTCGGCCGCACCCGGGTCAAATGTTATGCTGAAGTGCTGCGGGGAACAGAAATCCTCGCAAGCGGCTATACGATTCACGCCTGTCTGAATGCGGAATCAGGAAGACCCACCCGGCTACCTGAAAGCCTCGCCAATTCCTGACAGATACTCAATCTCTTTTGTGACTGAACAGCCAGCGAAAGAACTCGGGATCGCTGGTAGGACGCTGGCCGGCATTGTGTCCCATATCCTCGTAGACAATCAGCTCCGCTTTCTGACCTCCCGCTTTTTTGATTGCAGCAAGAATCATCTCACCCCGATCGGCAGGAACAACGCGATCCGTTCCTCCGTAGTAAGTTTTCATCGGAAGCGTGGCGAGATTCTTCCCCCAGAGATCCAGATCTTTTGTAATATCTTTCGGTCCTAGCGGACCAATCCCGCCAACCATCGGGGCGATCGCCGCGAAGTGTTGCGGGCTCACTCCCGCCCATGCGTATGTACCGTAGCCTCCCATGCTGTTCCCGGAGAGGTAAACTCGTTCGGGATCAATCGGCAGCGTTTTCAACAGGTGAGCAATGAGCAAATCCAGATCGGCAGGAACCCAACCTGCCTTTGCCCCTTCTTTCATCGGATTCTTCATCGCCTGGGGCGCGACGAGAAGGGTTTTGATTCCAGCTTCACGAATTGTCATCAGTGGCCGCGCTCCCTGCCCTTTGATCTTTTCAATCTTGTCACCGGTCCCTCCGGCACCATGGAGATAGATCAGCAAAGGCAATTTTTCACTTCCCTTCACCAGCTCCTCTCCAAAAACCAAATACTTAGGATTAAGCGAGATCGTTTTCGCGGCCTCATTCGCGGGGAGTTCGTGAATCTTTGGCTCGGGACGAGACTGTCCGCAGGCAAACCCCGTCGCCAGGGCAATGACAAGAACTTTACACAAAAGGAATTTCATCTAACGACCTTACATGAGATTCTCGATGGAGAAATGAAAACGATTCTTAAAGAATACGCAGCCGTTTTGACGGTGCTGGCCACCTTCACCCAATGCATTGGGATGATCAGTGTAGGGACTGTCTCTTATACACATCTCCGAGCCCACGAGACCGAGGCTGAT